>RGDT01000262.1 GCA_009918525.1 Planctomycetia bacterium | reverse complement strand
AGCGTTGCAGGCTGCTCTTGGGAAAATTCCCCCCAAATCCTGTGTTTGGGGAATTGCAGGCCAGGTACCCATTGGGGTTTCTGTGAGTCTTAACGCGGGTGATGAGGGTGAATTGGTTGAAGTCCTCCGGAACATGTCCTCAAGGTGTGCAGCTGAACTAATAGTGGGCACACCTGCGGCAGTTGAAATTTGGTTCCGGGGACCGAGACCGCTGGGCGACTTTCTATTGGACTGGTGTGAACGACGCGGCGACGGCCACGGTCGAACGATACGCTTGCTTGACTCGCAGCAGTCCTACGTTGCTATTGTGCCTGATGACATGCTTGCCATGCAAGAATTATTCCTCGCAAGGCAGGGTATGGCACCAAATGCGCAGTGCAGAGAATGCCAGAAGAAAATTCAGCCGATTTGCACCACCAGCCAGTGCCCGACCTTGCGAGGGTCACCAGTACGAACGGTTCGATTTTTTTGTAGCGAATGTCAGAGAGTACTCGACACGGTGGGGTATGGGCCCGATTTACCTTGTCCCATACCGGATGAACTTTGGGCATCCCTCAAGCGATTTCCGGATGACATGCAGCCGTTCCTGAGCCGTCCTATGGACTACGCTTCACTGAGCTCCCGGCTGCAAAAGCTGCCGGTGGGACGCGCTGCTGGACGTGATGGAATTCCTTACGAATACTTTAAGTTCGGGCCTAGTTCCCTGCGTCAGTACCTTTTAGCGGCGGCAAATGCTTTCTTCAGTGGCTCCCACCCGATCCCGGAATCTTGGCTAGGAGGTGTTGTCACGTTGATTCCCAAGACTCAGGGGGCATCCACCATGAAGAACTTCCGCCCGATAGCTAACCTTTTAACATCGTACAAGGTATGCACGGCCGAACTTACCAACCGTATGGCACGTGCATT
Source organism: Planctomycetia bacterium (assembly GCA_009918525.1). Taxonomy (GTDB): domain Bacteria; phylum Planctomycetota; class Planctomycetia; order Gemmatales; family Gemmataceae; genus RGDT01. Next base: position 4,673 of record RGDT01000262.1, on the reverse strand, counting down.
TGAGGAATATGGGGTGTGGCACGGTTCGCAAGAGGGTGCGCGGAGAAGCAGGAATACCAGGCGGCAGATCTTCAAACTTGTGAAACAGCTAGAAGATGGCCAGCGAAATAAGACGTTGACGGTCGTCGCCCAACTCGATTTTCAGGCTGCATTCACCTCAACTAACCCCAGAGCAGTATATCGGACTTTCGAAGCATATGGGGTCCCGGAACAGGATATTCAACTTGTGCGGCGCATGCATCAGGGGTCTTGGTACTCTGTGGCTAACTCCTTTGGAGAGTCTGCTGCATGTGCGCTTGATAATGGCATGAAGCAGGGGGACCCGCCGAGCCCGGTATTTTACATTAGTGCCAAAGACCCGCCCCTACGTATGATCAACGCTCTTGGGAAAGGGTGGAAGCTGCCTGAAGAAGAACCCATGGCTGTGGTGCCGGGCTGGAGAGATGTTGTGCCGCGACGGGTGAGCACCTCCGACCCGGCATCGCTATTTGTTGACGACCTTAGTGCTGTGACAATGGGTACTGCTGCTGATGTGCACATGCAAGACATCGTGGTGCTGATTGAGCGCTGGGAACCATGGTCAAATATCTATCTGAATAGGGACAAGTCGTTCATCTCAGCTATAGACTATTCACAGCGAACCCAAGTCGATGTCAATATTTTATACCGGGGCCGGCCTTTACCGCAACACCCTGTTGATGAACCATTTAGATACTTAGGGGTGTTGGTCACCTTGACCCTCAATTTTAAATTCGAAAAAGAAAGGGTAATGAGGGAAACGAAATTGCGATTGGAAGCTCTTTCAAAGGCGCAATCCCTCTCCTCCAGCATGCGCGAAGCAGCGGTTAAACTTGGCATTGTTTCCGTCTTCCGGTACAGCGCAGGATTGGTCCCCTGGACACCCACAGAACTTGATGTGCTCACCCAAAATTGGGTTGCAGGCTTTAAGGCGGCGTGGAGTTTGTCGAAAGTGGACAACGCACTTTTCAGGCTGAGCCCGCGCCATGGTGGTCGAGGTTGTCCCAGTGCGCACGAAGTTTGGGCCACGGAAACCACGAGCCTCATATCGCAGTGCCTTAAGAAACGTGGGGTGGTCGCGCAGCTGATGGTGGAGGATCTTCAACGCGCGTGTGTCAGTCGAGGATGTCTTAGCTTGTACCAACTCCAAAGACTCCTTCGGCTGGTACCACCACAGGGTCAAAGAACATGGGTAGAACGACTATTGACTCACTTAGACGGATTGGGACTTGACGTGCGTGCTGACCTATGGCACCAACCGCCCGACCCACTGCTCCTCATTTCCGAAGCGGTATGGCAGCAGTATTGGGCTATTGAGAAAGTTGGTCCCGAAGCGAATGATGATGAACATACATCCAGCCCGGTAGGAAGATGTCTGAACGTGGTGAGTGAGCTTGCTATGAGCGGTATTTGGTACGTTGCCCAGTTGTGTGGGGGGGCTAGGCATTGGCTCTCGCGTGCACTCCTCCCGGTGGCAGGAATCCCGGCAAGCGACTATCTGATCCTACTTGACGTTCTCAAAGCATGCCCCCAGCGGGACCGAATCGAACAAGATCGGGCAGCTCTCCCAGGAAGCCGGCAACCAACCTTGTGGGCACCCCCAAGCAGCACGCCGACACGTGCACGTGGAGGAGGGCTTTACGCTATGCTCCAAAATCTTCCGAAACGGTCTCACCCGTGGCAGAGTGCCGAAAAGCTCCCTGACCATGTGATTTTCGATCTTGCATGCGACACTCCGCGTACCCTACCTGGACCCGAGGGATGGAGTCTACTCCAGAGGAACGGGAGACTATTGATCCGTAGTCCGGCTGGGGAGATGGGTCAGTTAGAAGCAGCACAAGCTCACATGCTACAGCAATTGCATCGAGATGTGCCTCCGGATGCGTTCTATACTGCCATCCTCAACGCGTGCACTGAGCAGCAGCGACAAGACGAGATTAAGTCAGTTCATTGGAGTAGGCATCTTCTGGCACGCATTGCAAGTGTCACAAAGGCCAAAGGCATCATTGGTTGCAGGTCAGTCACGTATCACCCGCACTTCGCGTGGTATGTCTCCCCTACTCCGAGCGACACCGTCCTGGGTTCAGTCCGGGATTGGCCGGATGACCCGAGCGTGCTACTACTCGATACCTTTCCTAAGGAGCAGCACGAAGCGCTTCTCCGCCGTGCTACGGGCCACACGAGGCATGTATGGATCGTTAGAATGGTGGGAAGGGATGAAGCATCATCCGTCGACCATAGTCGCCTTGTCCGCTGCGGGGCACAATTGTACGCCCGACTACCCAAAGGCAGTCTGACAATCCACTGCTCGAGTTGCTGGGCAGAAGCACAGTATGACGCCCTTCCAGCGAAAGCTCCGGCTGAAATATGGCGCCTGGGGCGCGCAAACATCGATGAGTTGTACCTGTCTCAGCGTGCGTTCCAGGACTCCCTTGGAGATTGGAAGTTCCGCCGAGAAGATTTTCATTGGCCTAGCCCAGACCACCCGGTGTGCTGGTCCCTTTATCGAGCAAACCAACAAGACTCAGAACGTGAGAGGTGGGCAGGAGTAGTGGCGGGGGTAGATGGAAGTGTAGACCGAGCCAAAGAGAGAATGGGTGCAGGAGTCACTGTGGGTGGCAACCTAGTACCCGACATTGAGTTGTCCTTCCCAGTGGGTGGACCGCTTTCGTCTCTTCGACCCGAGGCTGCAGCGGTGCATGAACTCGTGAGTACCGTCCCGGATGGCTCCCCTCTCTTGATATTTATTGACTGCCTCGTTCTTCTAGTGGTCCTTTCGCGTTGGGGGCAAGAAGACTTTTGGCCTGACCCTGAGGACATCAAACACTTTGACATTATTGAGCCGTGTATCCAGTTGCTTCGCAAACGAACTGCAGTTACCAAGTTTGTAAAGGTGAAAAGCCATAGTGGTATACTCTTAAACGAAAGAGCAGATGACCTTGCCGGACAAGGTTGTGACTGCGAGGAAGAGACACGATGGCCGGGGCCAAGCAAACTCGACCCACTTCGCCTAGCCGCCCGGACATATGTGCGAGAGGCTTACGCACCGTTTCCCGACCAGAATGTCGCGGACAAGGTATTGATACGCCGAGCGTCTGAAGGAGTGGGGCGTGCGGCAGCGGCCCTACGAGGCACTATTTTTGGGAAAGGGATGCTCCGCGATCCAGTTAACTGCAGTCTTATTCTCGCCGCTGTCCACTCGCAGCCAGCAGCCACCATCAAGGTATGGATCCAGGCCGTCACGGAAACGTATCCCACCATGGTGCGGCTGCACCTGTATACACCAGCAAAACATCCCTCGTCTACTTGTCCATGGTGTAGCGCTAACGTTCCGGAGACCCTAGCTCACTTCCTTTCAGTATGCACCGCATTTCATCATGCCCGTACCGCTGCGCATAACCAGGTCTGGCAGGCCATCACTTCGGCTCTCAAACGAACGTTGCAACCCGAGTGGCGACTCTTCATTGAAACCAGTATTCGAGATACCGGCCTCCTCCGCGGGCCTGTGGATCATCAGCCCGGCGTCAAGGGGAGCCAAAGTGTTCCGGACTTGGCTAGGTTCGGCAACCTCCGTCCAGACGCTGTAGCAGTCAACGAGGTGACACGGCAGATTGCGATACTCGACCTCACGCGGCCGTTCGACAGAGGCGACAGGCCAGCAAATGAGCGACGCCACGCAGAAGGCCCCGAACGTGCAATCCCTGACGTACGCGCGGGGGGCCTGGAGGCAGCAATGGATGGTGCTGCCCAGGACCAAGGCCAGTTACCAATAGTATCACGTGGCCGGCGCAGCATTCGGGTGGCGGGGGAGCGTAAGTTTGAGACCTATGGTGAACTGGCGCAGGCTTTGCGACAACTCTATACTAGAGCGGAATGGAGGGTCGAGATCCTACCATGGGTGGTTGGTGTCAGGGGTATCTTAGACACTGTTGGTATTGGCCGTGCCCTGGAGTTTTTAGACGTTCCCATACAAAAGAGGCAGGGCCTCATGAAAATCACGGCGTTGGAGTCTGTCCACGCTCTGGAGTTCCTTCATAAAGTGCGACAGTCGGCCCACCCGCGGAGCATACCGGTGGGACCCGGCGTACCCTTTGGTGTCGACAGGGGCAAGAAACGCGCACGAGGGGGGACAGCGGATGGCACCTGGACGAGATGGCAGCGCCTCACCAGGGACCCTATGCGGCTAGGCTTAAACGCTGCCCAATGGCGAGGGACTTGCAACCCGGCAGCCCAATCGCCAGGCGTGGGTAGATAGCGAACTACATGATTGAGGGGTGGTGTGTCAGGTGAAGTATGGATTGGTTGGTAGTCGAGGTTAGCGCTGATTAGCGATGGCGCTGGGAGTAGACTGATTAAGAGGGCAAGAGGAGCGAGCGGGTCAGAGGGCGGATGCGGAAGGACGAGTTGATGGAGTTGGGCGGATGGCAGCAAAAAATGGGTCGGGCGACAGGACGAATATAGGATTGGTGTATGGAAGCGTGGGGAGTGTGGAATCTGTAGGTCGCAAGTGGAGTGGTGCAAGGGTATGGATGGCGTAGTGACGGTGCGGTATAGCTGATGTGAATCGGAGGGATGTGTGGGCAGGATGAAGTGGGTGTGTGGATGGGGAGTTTTGTGACGCAGGAGGAGCATGTGCTGGCGAGTGGACGACTGGG
>RGDT01000261.1 GCA_009918525.1 Planctomycetia bacterium | reverse complement strand
TTGACACACCCCGCTCGTCACCGGTTCCTTGGAAGGAGTACAGACCATGACACGAAGCAAGAGTTTACTGACGTTGGCCCTCATGATGGGGTCGGGGTCCGCCTGGGGCATGGAGTTCCCGCCGACGATGCAAGTCGAGCCCCTCGGTGTTGCTTCCACACGCATCTTTTCTGCTCAAGTAGAAGCGGCACGTCAGGATCATTACGTCTTTTACGAACTGGAATGGAAAGCCGGTACAACCATTCTGGGGCCAGCGGGTGCGGCTCATCTCGATCGGGTCTCGAAGCTACTGGGCAAAACGCGCTACCCTGTGATCCTTGAAATGAGCCCGGACGCTAACCTCAATTTGGCGCGGCGTGATGTCATTGTCAACGCTCTAGCTGCGGCTGGCATTCCCAATGCACCGCAGCGCGTCGTGGTCGGTCGTCCGCCCGCCGAAGGGTTATACGGAGAAGAATCGATCCCGATTTATCCGATGATGATTGCTTCGCGGTTTACGAATCGTGGTATGGGCAATCGCGGGATGGGTGGTATGGGAATGGGCGGCTACGGTATGGGAATGGGCGGCTACGGGATGGGTGGATTCGGATTGGGTGGTATGGGTATGGGTGGATTCGGATTGGGTGGTTATGGTCTGGGTGCTTTCGGCCTGGGCGGCTACGGCGGTGGAGGAACCGCGGGGCCATCCGGCTATCGCGGACTGGGGTATTGATCCATGTTCATGGGTGAACCGGGGTGTTGACACACCCCGCTCGCCAGGTGTTGACACACCCCGCTCGCCGTGGGTGATTACCGAAGGAGGTTGCGAAGATGCGCAAACTAGGTTGGGCGTTCACCATCGGACTGATCTTGGTGCAGCCCGGTTGCTTGATCTTCGACAAAACCGGCGGGCTGGAAATGTCTCGTGACAAAACCGCGCTACCCGCTAACGAATCCGCTCGCGCTTGTAAGACCGTCGGCGAAAATCTTGCCAATCAAGGCCATGTCGAAAACGCTGTGGAACAACTGCTCAAGGCTCGCGAGTACGACCCTAAAATAGACGTGAGTTCCTCGCTGGCTCGTCTGTACGGAGTGCTTGGCAAGGACAAACTCGCTCTCGATGAGTATACCCGTGCTGTTGCGGCCAATTCTAAAGATACGGCCTTGCTCAACGACCTGGGTTACTATCACTATCAACGCGGTAACTGGCCTGAGGCCAAAACATGGTTTGAGAAGACCGTCGCACTCGACGCCAAGATGGATCGTGCCTGGATTAATCTGGGGCTGACTCTCGGCATGATGGAGAAATATGATGAAGCGTTACGAGCTTTTGAAAAGGCGGTTCGACCGGCTGAAGCGCGTTGCAATCTGGCGTTTGTAATGATGACGCAAGGAAAACGTGACAAGGCGCGTGAACTGTACGTCGAAGCTCTCGACCTCGATTCGGGTCTGGCGTTAGCTCGTACGGCTATCGCTCGCCTGGATAATCCCGCACAGGATGATCAAAGCCAGAAACGGAAGTGACGGCGTTAGGATCATAGCCGTCGCCAACGCTTTTGGCTTTGATTGTTAATATCATGAATGTTTATAGATTCCAAGAGTCCCCCTCTTTGCCACAATCGGCCCTCACCTCCAAGGAGTTCGTTGATGCAGGCGTTGTTCATCCATCCGAATTTCCCCGGACCTTTTGCTCTTGCTGCTCACTATGCGACGGTTAAGCTGGGTTGGCCTTGTACCCTTCTGACCCACGTCGATACCCGGCATCTCAGCTTGCCTTACTCGCACATCAATTATCGTCTCAAGGACGAGGAGCCTTCTCCCTCTCGGTTTACCAATCCCGATAGCTTGACGGGCCTGTTAGATCATCTTGCGGCCATTTATCGCGGGCTACGAGGAGTTCCCGAATTCAAGCCTAATCTGGTCGTCGGCCATCTGTCCTACGGTACATTGTTGTATCTGCGGAACCTGTATTCGTGTCCGTTTGTCGGATTCTTCGAGCTATATCCTGGTTCGTTCTGGAATGAGGGACTGGTACTCCGCAAGGAGTTTCCGCCTAGCGAGGCGGTGCGTTTGGGCAACGCCACCTATCACGCTTTAGCTCTGATCCAGTTACAAGCCGTCGATGCGGCCTACACGCCGAGCCAATCGCAACTGGCGATGTGTCCGCCGGAGTTCCGCTCGAAAGTTCGTGTGATCCCCGACGGTGTCGATACGCAGGTCTTCCAGCCTCGGGCGCGTCCCACGGCAGTCGGCGATCTCCAGATCGACTCCAAGACACCCGTTGTTACTTATGTCTCACGCGGTTTGGAGTCGGTGCGAGGTTTCGACATTTTTATGCGTGCCGCCAAACGCATCGCCCAGCGTCGTCCCGATGTTCTCTTCTTGGTGGTCGGTCAGGAGCAGACGATCCACGGCCATGAGTTGTCGCACATCGGCAACCAAAGTTTCAAGCAATGGGTGCTGTCGCAAGATCAGTACGACCTGAGCCGATTCAAGTTCTTGGGGTTGCCGTCGCCCGAAATATTGATGGCAGTCTATAACCGCAGTGATCTACACATTCATCTGACGGTTCCGCATGTACCTTCGGTGTCGCTGTTACAGGCGATGGCCTCGGGTTGTCCCATTCTCGGGTCGGCGACGCTGCCTGTGCAGGAGTTCATCGACAACGGCGTTCAGGGCCAGTTAGTCGGGTTTGATAATGTGGACGCGATAACGGAGACGGCGCTGGATCTGCTGAAGCAGCCAGATAAGGCGAAGGCTTTGGGCCAAGCGGCGCGGTTGCGGGTGATGGAACGCTACGAAATGACGCAATGCCTGCATCGTTTGTGCGAATTCTTCAAGGAGTTCGACACGACTACCAGTGCCCTCGATCAAGCGCTTGCTTTGATGTGAGACTGTTTCGAGCCGGAAGCGTTCGCGACGGCTTCCGGCTCTACTGCGTCAGGCGGCCGATGTTTTCCTTATCACCGCTCCGCAACGCTCAACAATGCCTCTCCCGACGCGAAGCGTCGTACATTCTCCCGATACAACAACCACAATCGGCCACGCGTGTCTTCTGTCGCTCGGCTAACGAACACAACGCGACGGGGCTGATCCGTTTCTCCAGGCAACAGTGAACCTCGATCATCACCTACGTCTAGGCCCGCCGCGATGTTCGACTTTGCCAACGCTTTCGCGTCAATCAAAGGCGTATGCGCTGCGTTGATCAACATGGCGTTGGTCTTCATCGCCGCCAGTTGTTTCTCGCCGATCAGTCCCCGCGTCTTCGTCGTCAACGGCATCGCCAGAATTACCACATCTGCACTCGGTAACAGTTCGTCCAACTTGCTCAGACGTTCCAGGCGCTCGACCCCCTCGGGTCGGTCGGTCGTCACATCGTCAAGGGCTGTGATCCGCAATCCAAACGCGGACGCTCGTCGGGCGATCTGCTCGCCGGTACCGCCCAGGCCGATCAACAACATCCGCTTGCCGCTCAGTTCCGCCACCGCTCCCGAGCCGGCCACCTTCCGCGCCAGCGATAGCAGCAACGCCAGCGACTGTTCGGCCACCGCCGGGGCGTTGATGCGTCGGGTATCCGTGATGGTCACGGTGCCGCGAGCTTCCCAAGCGGTCGGTTCAATCCCCTCGGGTGTCGCCTGGACCCACCGCAGCCGTTTACCCGCTTTGAACACCTCGGTCGTCGCGAAGCCGAGAACACCGTCCGCATCGGTAGCCAGTTTTGCCGCCTGCTCGGGGGTGCGTGCAGGCAGAAACTCTACTTCGGGAGCTGCTCGTTTCAGTGAAGCCAACTCTTCAGCCGTCAACCCAGCGGGGACGACGATTTTCGTCGGCTTGACCCAACCGGGCGTTTCTTTGGTTGGCGTCGAACCGGCCAAGATGCCCAGGCTCTGTTCCAGTTCCCAGGGTGCTACCAATCCAACATATTCGCCGTACACGTGTTTGATGTTGTCCACCGCCGGCTTCACCGTTGTCCATTCCTTGTACCAAGGCAAATCAACGGAGCGTATGACATCTTCCAGAGATTTTCCGTTGTCGATGGCTTTTTTCACTTGTTGGCGCAGTTCGACAAAATATCGCTTTTGATTGGCGAGCAATTCTTTCCCCATCGGCACGCCATGTCCTGGTAGCACCATCTTGACGTCCAGTGCCTCCATCCGCTCCAGACAGCGTATCCACGACGCCGAATCGGAATGGCCCATAAAATTGTATGGACCATTAACACAGGCATCGCCCGTACACAAAATCTTGTGCTTGGGTAAATACGCAACCGCGTCGCCCATCGTATGCGAATGGCCCAACTGTAAAAACTCGATCCGCTGATTACCGTCGTCTAGTACCAGCTTTTCGTCGAAGATCAGACTCGGAAAACCGAGTTTACTCTCGGCCACATCCTTTCTCGCTGTTGGACCTTTGCCCGCCTTGGCAAAGTCTTCCGGCCCCGTGTCGCGCAAAAGCTTTGACGCCTTGCGCGAAGCGATGACGGTGGCTCCCTCCTTGATCCACACATCGTTACCCCACGCATGGTCGCCGTGGTGATGGGTGTCTAGTACATAACGGATCGGCTTTTTCGTCGTCTTGCGAATCGCCGCGATGACGTCGGCCGCTTCCTTGGGGAAGTTGGCATCAATCACGGCAACATATTCGTCAAATACCACCCAGATATTGTTACTACCGCCGAACACGCTCGAATCCGTTGGACTGATGGCCGAGTAACGAAAGAAGACACCCGGTGCGACCTCTCGCACCTCGTCGAATTTCATTTTCAGCGGTTCCGCCGTACCGTTGCTCGCGGCCAGCACTAGTGACACGATCAATGCCCGGTTCATACGATTGACTCCTTGGTGTTGTCTATTGAGTTATAGAGTCCGCTCCACACGGCCATAAGTCGTCGCGTGATCGGGCCGGGACAGGCATAAGCACGCTCACCGATCGCGCGAACTCCGGCTAGCCCGAATGCCGTTCCGCACAATATCACTTCGTCGGCGTCGGTGGTCAGCAGTTGCTCGCGATACGCGATCCCCTGGCTTTTGCACAACTCACGCACGACACGCAGCGAAATACCGTCGAGAACCGTTTCGGCAGGTGCCGATACCATCGCGCCGGCACGCACCAGGATCACGTTTCCGACTGCCGTTTCCAACAAATGGCCGCGTTCGTCGGTGGTGACGGGAATCGTGCCAGGCGGTGCGAGGCGTTCGGCGATATACCAATGGAAACGGTTGCGGTGCTTGATCGTCGGTGGTAGCAAACCCGACGCGGCGGAATGCGGCGGCGTCGGCCACAGGGTAACACCGTCCGCATAGCGGCGAATGTCGAGCGGGGCCGTCCGCATCACCAGCGTCGTCGGCGTGGCGAAGGTGTTGAGAAGTAGTTCGCACGTTTCATGATGCGGGGCGTTGCATGCGACAAGTTCTTTCGCCCAGTCGGCGATCTGTTGCGGCGTGAACGCTAACGTGATGTGACAGGCGGTGCAGTCATGCAAAAAGCGTTGCAGATGGTCTGCGTAGCGGAACAGTCGCCCTCCATAGGTCCGACACACATCCGTAACCATCGCCCCGTGCGTTACGCCCAGGTCCGTGATCGGCAACGATAGGCGGTCGG
>RGDT01000027.1 GCA_009918525.1 Planctomycetia bacterium | reverse complement strand
GAATTCTGAGCGTCAAGGTCGGGTCATTGACCATGATGAGGCTGGTTCAATGGAACAGAAAAAACGCGAAGGCTATTTTTAATCAGTCCCGACGTCGTCGGCGTTTCGGTTGTGCTCCCTGACGGGAGGTTCGTTCAGGCCTCGGCAAATCAGCGGCCGGAGCTTTGGAATCTGTACAATTCTAAAGTAAACAAAGGCGAGAGTATTCGCGTCTTTCCGTTGAGCAACTGGACCGAACTAGACGTTTGGCAGTATATTCACTTGGAAAAAATACCCATCGTTCCCCTCTACTTTGCCGCCGAACGCCCTGTTGTCGAACGCGACGGTACATTGATTATGGTGGACGACGAACGCATGCGGATGCGTTCCGGCGAAAAACCGCGTATGCTTCGCGTCCGTTTCCGCACACTAGGTTGTTATCCCCTTACCGGTGCTATCGAAAGTGCGGCCACCACGCTGCCGGAGATCATCGAGGAAATGCTGCTCGCGCGGAATTCTGAGCGTCAAGGTCGGGTCATTGACCATGATGAGGCTGGTTCAATGGAACAGAAAAAACGCGAAGGCTATTTTTAATCAGTCCCGACGTCGTCTTCTGAATGAAGATATCCATACCTATCTTGCACGTCATCAAAAAAAGGAACTCTTACGGTTCCTCACCTGCGGCAGTGTTGATGACGGAAAAAGTACGCTCATTGGCCGCTTGCTTCACGATACCAAAACGATTTACGAGGACCAACTTGCGGCTGTCAAGCGCGACAGTGCCAAGGTCGGTACTACGGGGGGCGAGATTGATCTGGCGTTGCTCACGGACGGTCTGAAAGCCGAACGAGAACAAGGCATCACGATTGATGTGGCTTATCGCTATTTCTCCACGGATCGGCGAAAATTCATTATTGCCGACACCCCGGGCCATGAGCAATATACCCGCAACATGGCCACAGGCGCTTCGACGTGTCAACTGGCTATTATCCTAATCGACGCTCGCCACGGCGTCATGACACAGACACGGCGGCACTCTTACATTGTCTCGTTGCTGGGAATCAAACACGTTATCGTAGCCATCAACAAGATGGATCTTGTGAGCTACTCTCAAGAGACCTACGAACGAATTAAGGAAGATTACACCGGATTCGTCGCAAAACTTGATATCCGCGACATACAGTTCATTCCCCTTTCGGCGCTCACGGGGGATAACGTCGTTGCCAAAAGCGAGGCGATGCCGTGGTACGCCGGTCCACCGCTTCTGACGCATCTGGAGACGGTTCACATTGCGTCGGATCGGAATCTCACAGACTTTCGCTTTCCCGTGCAATATGTCATTCGTCCCAATCTCGACTTCCGCGGCTTCGCCGGGACGTTGGCATCGGGCATCATTCGCAAGGGTGACGAGGTCATGGCGTTGCCGTCCGGCAAAAAGAGTCGCGTCAAATCCATAGTTACCTATGACGGCGAACTCGACGAAGCGTTCGCACCGATGGCCGTGACTCTAACGCTGACCGATGAGATTGACGTGAGCCGGGGGGACATGTTTGTTCATCCTGGAAACGCACCCCACGTGACCAGCCAGTTAGAGGCAATGGTGGTCTGGATGGCTGAGCAGCCATTCGTGCCGGGGCGGACATACACGATCAAACACACCACACGACAGGTAGCTGCCGAGATAGCTGAATTCCGCCATGGCGTTGACGTGAATACGCTGGAAAAGCGTCCGATTGCCCGATTGGGATTGAATGAAGTTGGGCATGTGAAACTCAGTCTGACACGATCCGTTGCCTGCGATCCCTATCAGCGAAACGCTGCTACAGGTGCTTTCATTATCGTTGATCGCCTTACCAATAACACGGTCGGGGCTGGAATGATCCTCGACACTGGCGACAGTCCTGGTGATCAATGGAGCAAAGATCCGGTCGCCCGGCTCAAAGATCGCCAGAGCATGGTGACAGCAGAAGAAAGAGTAGGGCGGTTTAACCAAAAGCCGGTCACGATCTTACTCGTCGGCCTTACCGGCAGTGGTAAAAGCCGGATTGCCTATGCGTTGGAGCGGCGTTTGTGGGATCAGGGGCGAGCCGTGACGGTGATTTACGGCCAAAATATGCGTCAGGGACTCAACCGCGATCTCGGATTCTCCGCGGACGAACGCTCGGAGAATCTGCGACGTTCGGCCGAGGTCGCTAAGCTTATGAACGACGCGGGCTTGATCACCATCGCAGCGTTTGTTGCACCGCATGAAGCAGTGCGTGAAAAAGCTCGTGAAGTGATTGGCAGGGAACGTTACTTAGAGGTCTACTGTACGGCTCCCATGAACGTGTTGCGTGCGCGTGATCAGAGCGGTGCTTATGAAATGGCCGACCAAGGCAAAATATCCCAAATGCCGGGAGTCACAGCCGCATTCGAGGAGCCAAAAACGCCCGACCTCGTGTTACCGACCGATCAAGTTAATGTCGAAGAATGCGTAACTCGAATACTCGACTTGATGAAAAGCCGAGGATTGCTGAGCTGACGCGGCCACGTCGTGCGATTAAAGAACACCTGCGACCGGCTTGCCATGTACCACAAACAACGGCCGGCCTGTCTGATCGTGAACCGGGGTATCGGATCCAACCCCTAGAGCCTTATACATGGTTGCGAAGAGGTCGGTGACGTGGATCGGGCTATCGACGGGCAAGCCTCCTTGCTTGTCGGTACGCCCAACCACTCGTCCACCGCGAACCCCGCCGCCGGCGAGTACCGCCGAATAGACGCGTCCCCAATGATCCCGTCCGCCGTTGCCGTTGATTTTGGGAGTACGCCCAAACTCGCCCGTCCAGGCGACAAGCGTCTCGCCTAGTATTCCGCGGTCTTGCAAATCTTGTAAGAGCGCCGAGAACGCTTGATCGACCACTGGTAACAGCATGTTCTTCATTTTGGGGAAGTGCTTGTTGTGGGTATCGAAATTTTGCTCCGATTGTTTGAAGTGCCAGGGCACCGTGACCAGAGCTACACCGGCTTCGATCAATCGTCGAGCCACCAGACAGCTTCGGCCGAACCGATTGTTGCCATAAAGTTCTAGTGTTTCGGGCTTCTCGTCGTCAAGTTTGAAGGCACGCCACGAGCGTTCAGAATCGAGAACGTCCAGGGCCATACGTTGGAAACGGGCATAATCGCGTTCTACTTCGGCGCGGTCGGTTCGCTTATCTTGGATGCTGCCGAGCAAATTAATCCGTCCCTTTTGGCGGAGGCCATCGACATCAACAGCTGGTGCAAAACCGGGTAGGGGATCGCCGGGCATCCATTTCTCATCGAAGAGGAAAAGCGGATCGTATTTCGGCCCCATCACCCCAGCGTGTTGTCCTGCCCACATTGCGTTGTTTTGATCGCCCACGGGCCGAGGCAATTGCACGGCTGCTGGCAAACCCTTGCGATCACCTCGAAGGTAACGCATCACCGCACCGATACTTGGAGGATCTTGACGGTCGAGTTGAGGTTCGCCGGAACGCCGGGGTGCATGCTTCAGGCCGGTTAGGTTGTAATGGACACCGACGCCATGCGTGTCGGACCCGTGATAGACCGAACGCAAAAGGGCGCAATGATGCGTCAGTTTGGCTAATTTCGGCAGATGCTCGGAAATTTGGATGCCGTTGACACTGGTGGCAATAGGCCGAAACTCTCCGCGAGTTCCTTCCGGCGCGTCGGGTTTGGGATCAAATGTTTCTTGCTGAGCGGGTCCACCAGTCATGAACAAAAGGATACAAGCCTTGGCGCTTCCATGTAGCGACGAACCTGTTGAACTAGCTCGAGCCTGCAACAGCTCAGGCAAAGTCAAAGCCGAGGCTGCTCCTGCTTGGAGGAAGGCTCGCCGTGCCCAGAGATGCTGGTCAGGAAAATGATTTGCCTTCATGATTAACCTCGTGCCGTTTCAGTCAGTTTCGATGCTATCCAATCCACCATAAAGGAACATGACAGCAAGGTACAGAAAAATTAGTCGAAAATGATAGCCAATGTGCCATCTACGAGGTTTGTCGTTCACTTACGGACTTGACAAAGAGATGAGGTGAAGGATCGGATTTGGTGCCCCTCTAGCGGTTTTGGGTGGACAGGTAAGGAAGCAGGACCGATAATTTATCAATATGATCATGATTATGATCATGAAGTGGGGTCTGGCTATCGGGGAATGCGACGTGGCCCAAGACCAGCCATCGCGATTATCGCAACTCATGGACTTCCTTACGGTTCAGGATGGAGCCTTTCGTCGCTCCGACCAGATTCGCTGGGCGGCTCTGTACCTACTGGGATTACTAGAGGCCGAGGGTCGCCGAAATATCGAAGCAGTTGCCCGCGCGGTAATAGCGGGAGGTCATTCGTCAAACGAGTCGATTTCGCAGGGACTCGGGCATTTTCTTAGCCAAAGCCCATGGGACGAGAACCGTTTCTGGGAACAATCAGCCTCCCGAGTTGCGGGATGTCCAGGTGTTTTTGTTCTCGACGAAGTCACTTTTATCAAACAAGGTCGGCATTCGGTCGGTGTGCATCGCCAACACAGTCGTACACTGGGACGTAAAGCGAATTGTCAATTAGCGGTAGCTCTTTATCACGTGAATGACGAGGCCGAATTATTGGCACTTCGCCTCTATTTACCTCGTGCCTGGTTACGAGATGAACAGCGAATTGAGATTGCCGGTGTCCCGCAGGCAAATCGCCATCCCGTGGATCGAGCAACTATCGGTCTTAGTCTACTGAAGACTGCTCGCGAGGTCGGGGTAGGGTTAACCCAAGTCGCTGCCAGCCCTCAGTGGATGTGGAGCGATGAAGCTTTGCAAGAATTGATCGCTGCGGGCTATCAACCCATTGAATTGTCCATCAATAACCTACAAGCCTTGGAAAAAACCCGCAAACGACTGGAAGAACTCGGCCTGGGACATTTTGAAGGTCGTACTTGGCGAGGTTTTCACCATCACACATGTCTTGTTGCCATTGCCGAGCATTTTGAACGGGTTAGGGAAAACAATCGCAACGGTTGACAAGAATGCACAATAAATAAAGAAGGCAACAAGATTTTTTGCTGCCTTCATTCCAAAATTAATAAAGCTCTACTAATTCAGTTGGAGAGCATAGAGCTTCTCGAGCCGTGAGGGCTGCACCACTCGTTGTGCTCGTTCAAACGCCTCGCGATAAATCGCCTCCCAGGGACAAACGCCGGCCGCACCGGCCATCTGTATCACCGGCAACGGGCACAACATAAAACCGCTGGCATCCGGCTGGTTTTTGCTTGATTTATCTAGAAGATGGGTGAGACGGTTGATCATGAGAAAACTCCCAGCGGCTTTCCAATAAATATCATAATCATTATCGTGCTAATGCTGTATCAAGGGGAAGAGCAAATATCACTACTGATGGGTGTTCGATATGACTTCGTCAAGTCGCGAGTAAAAATGTTTGTTTTCGGCTCTTTCGGCTTGATAACTCCAAGGATCCGATTTTTCGATGTGTATGTAGTTGACGAAGTAGGACTATAACGATGATAAGAGAAGTATAGCGCGGTTGATGATAACTAAATCTCTGTGTAACTTAGGTTGTGCAAGCCGCTTTGTTTACTCTAACAAGGAGTTGAAAGGATGACCACCATGATGATGGATCGCACGGGGATGACGTCCACGAACCCAATGATGACTCCCACAAATATGCCCACCCAAATTCCGGGCGTACCGAATTGGATGATGACGCCCCGTTGCACTTTCAAATTTGAAAAATGCACTGCCGGCATGAAAATGTTATGTGACTGCGACGACGCCACAGCCCGCAGCATGATGCAAAATCTCTGCACCATGCTTCGCGGTGGCACATGCTCCATCTGCTGTATGATGAACGGTATGATGGTTTGCTGCTGCAATCTGACCATGGGTATGTGCAAAATCGAGATGACTTCCCAAGGCTTTTGCCTTACCTGCACGAGCGGAGACGAAGTATGTTGCAAGATGATCCAATCTTGCTGTGACTGTCTCTGCACCATGATGAAGGCTGGTTGCACTGGTTGCTTCTTAATGAACAATACCCCAGTCTGCTGCGGTTGATCAGGTTTTCGTAAAGAGGTCCCTCATGCCGGAGGTATCAAGCCTTGCTGAGGGACCATCTCCAATCTCCATGTATGTTGCGATAGGGTCTTCGCTTCATTTCTTCAGGATGTGCAGATTGTAACGAAATATCGGACAAGTTAGTCGTCAAATCGAACATCATCCCCTTCTAACTCGTGATGATGAAGCCATTTTGATCGTTGTTTCGATTCGTATTCGATTGTGTATCAGAAAGAAAACAGATCGCTTCGCAAAAAAAGCGAGCGACATCTCAAAGATGCCGCTCGCAAAGTGAGGAGATTGGTTGATCAATGGTTGAGCAGGAACTCGTTGCTATTGAGTAACGCCCATAACATATCTTCGTAAGATGCCTTAGGTGTATCCTTTACGCCCTTAAATAAAGGCATCTTTTTCTTAATTTCTGCCAACTCCGTCTTGCGTGGAGGACGGTTGAGCGTTGCGATGTACAAGTCCGTGATGATGGAGTCGATTGTTGCGCCCTTCTTGGACATCACTTGTTCGACCGTACCCTTTTGAGAGATTGCGTCATTGATATTCTTACCGTTCATCATCATAAGAGCCTGAACGATAGTGCCGTTGAAGGTAACCTCGTTACCTTCGTCATCACCGAAGTTGGTGACGAGGCTGGCAAGCCATTCATCGCGTTGTTTCTTTTTCGAGGCGGCATCTTTGCTGGCTTCGGCCTTCGTAGCCGTCACGAGCGATTCAAATAGCTGTTCGGGAGACAATGCCTTCATGACCATACGGCTGAATTGCGTTTCATGTTCTGGTTTGTCATTGCTCTGATTAGCTACGTGACTACGGTGGTAGGCGTTGCTATGGGTGATCCAGCGGATCAGTTTGTGCATGTCGTAGTTGTAATGCTTGAAACGGGCCGCGATTTCGTTGAGCAGTTCAGGATTGCTCGGCTGGTTGTTGTCGTTGAAATCGTCCACGGGATTGACGAAACCACGTCCTAGGAATAATCCCCAGGTGCGATTAACGATGGCCTTGGGGAACATGTCATGTTCAACAAGGTATCGGGCCAAGTCTTCGCGACGTTCCAGACCTTTACGGCTCGGGTCGAGTTTCGCGCCACGGTCTTTGCCGGGCGGCGGCAGAAACTCTGCGTTCCACATCTTCACCTTGCCACTACGCAACTCGAAGAACACATTGGCGTCAGGGTTTGCAGAAGGATCATCCACGAGGGTCAGCGTTGGAGGTGGCCCCATTGCGGGGCGGCGCATCATCACGCGTCCTTCCATTTTCACTTGTCGTAGGAAACCATTGATGCCCCAGAACATCTCTTGCTTCAAACCGTTAAAAAACGGATGCGGATGACATTGCGCACATTGAATTTGCGTACCGAGGAAAACTCGGGCAATACGAGCGGTAAGGGGAACCATCTCGAATTGGCCTTCTTCGCGTGTGCGTCCTGCGGGGATAGGTTCACCGACATGAGCGAGGATGAAATTCACCGCTCCATTTTCGTCGTTCTTTCCCTTGGCCGTCAATAATTTGGTGACGATTTCACTTATCGGCTTGTTGAGGGCAAACTGCTCGGCAAGCCAAAGCGACATCTGGTCGTGGTACTTGCCGCGTCCGAAGTCGCCGGAACGTGTTAGGAGCCAATTGGTCCAAAGATTAGCCCAATGATTGGCGTAATCCTGACTTTCCAGAAGACGATCAACCAAGAGCGACCGGCGGCGCTCCGGTGGATCTTTCATGTAGCGAGCAACTTCCTCTGGTTTCGCAATTCGGCCAATGATGTCGAGCGAGGCACGACGAATGAACTCATGGTCATCGATGAAGTGAGAGGGAGTTATCTTATTGGCCTTCCAAGATTCTCCAAGTTTGTCATCAATCAGCTTACTGACTTCCTTGACATCGGCTCCCGATGACGCAATGGTCATCTTCAACGTCATTGGTCCTGTCGATTTGGCTGAGCCAGACGTTGCTTTCTTCTCTTCTTTTGAATCCGATTCTTTGACCGCTTCCTTTTTTTCGGTTTGCTCGTCAGCGGCGCGGCTCAACCCGAGCCAGCCACCGATACCGGCGAGTAGGAAAGCGGTCGCAAGGACCACTCTGATTGGGCCATTAGGTCGAAGGTTCAGCGAAGCAGTTTTCATCGCACGAGCCTCATCGGTTCAGTAAGCGGTATAAGCCACCAAAATAGACATGTAGTCGGACACGAGGAACAAGGGTCAGGTAAATCATCCTGCTTAAGATGTGCAAGATGATTTTACAAACCTACATGCTTCGACGCTGACCACCCAGACAAGGTTCCCTAAAAATGTATTAGATGAGCCGTCTCACCTGTCAGCAGATTAGACGACTCCTATTTCACTTCGCGGTCGCGAACATCTTGTCAATGTCAGTCTGAACGATCTTAGATGCAGGCTTATCTAATTTTACACTCAGCCAGCTCATGATGGACGGAATGTAGGGCAATTTGCCCGCTTTAACCATAGCTGTCAGCCGCAGATCACGGCGAACACGTTCCTTGGTCTTGACCATGCCGTTCTCACGCCGCGACTTGGCCATGTCGAACTGGCGTTGCATGCGGCGGATACGTCGAATGCCCATCGGCGGAATGCTCCAGAGATTTCAGCGGAAAACCGTAAAAAATTACTATAGCAGGCCCATGCCTGTATGGGAAGAGTGTTCACTTCCACTTCCAGGCACTGATTCCCTTCAGCTCACGAATGAATAACTCATCTCCGCTGATGGCAAGATGACCCCAGCATTCCTGAGCACTGATTTTCTTCTCGTCTAGTAAGATAAACTGCTCTGACGATGCTTGAATGAGGTACAGAACCCCCCGTTCATCCAAAGCCAAAATTTTATCACCTTGGGCGACCATACTCCAGTATTTGCCGAATGCCTTGGATGTCGTCCAAAGGGTTTTGCCAGTTTCTAGATCGACGCAGCTAAAACGCTGATTTCGCAAGTGAAGGTAGGCGTGCTTACCAATTACGACCGGACTGGACATGTAGCCTTCCATCTTGATGTCCCAAGCCTGTTCAATGCCCAGTTTTTCTCCTTCTTTCTTCACGTCAAACCTGTATGTTTTTGCGCCATATGCACTGGTGAACACTCCGTCCTTGTATACGGTTGGTGTAAGAATATTCATGCCTCGCATTGCCGGAATATCTTTAGACCACAAAACTGACCCATCTTCTGCGTTTACGCCTGCCAGCGTCGTACGTGTCTGCACCAGTATTTGCCTTTTACCTCCCAGCGTGGCAATCGTAGGCGATGAGAACGTGCTGCCATACATGCCTCCACCATCTTTGAGAGTCCGCCAGATGGTATCACCAGTTTTTTTGTTGAGCTTCAGGAACGACGCCGCGGCTTGAACATAGAGGGCATCTCCGTCGATTAAAGGTGACGAAACGAAGCCGAACGCGGGCAATGGCGTCTTATAACGATCCATCAGATCGGCCCGCCAACGTTCCTTTCCGGTGGCAGCGTCTAGGCAAACAATAACATCACGAATTCCAGCGACATAGAGAGCATCGCCATCGAATGCCGGTGTTGCACGAATCCACGAGCCGTTTGATCTGGCAAAAAATGGCACGCTCAGGGACCCAGTCCACGAGTTTTCCCAAAGCTGCTTTCCAGTCTTGCGGTCTAGGCATCGCACTACTTCTTCTTTGGCCCCCTTTGTTTCCGCTACGAAGACGCGGTCAGCCGACACAATTGGTCCTGGATAACCTTCACCCAAGTCAGCCCGCCAAAGTGGGGTAATTCCAGACAATGTTCCAGGCCACGGGTTTCCCGTGATCAGAGAGTCACGGCCTGGACCTCGCCACTGAGGCCAAGAGGCCAAGGCGATGACCGGCAACAGCAGACAAAGAAAAACAGAGCGCATCGACGACCTCCCGGAGAAGTGTATAGCCCATTCATAGGATGATCGTCCTATCCCTATTCAACAGCAAAGGGAATAGTTCGCCGCACAAGCTAAAAGAGTTTTCAATTGCTTGTGCGGCGGAGGATGAAATGAATCGGGTGAAGCGTTCGGCAGTTCTTAGAAGTTGACCGACGGTTCCTCGCCTTGGGAAGTGCTCATCGCTCGCCATGCGGCCAAGCTGACCGAATTGGGGACGAACCGAACACTTCCATCGCACATGGAGACCACTACTCCACCCGTGTGACGACTGCGGGCCACCATCATTCGGGGACGAGTCGCTGTCGATGTCGTGGTGCAAGGAGCGTTTCCGCCGGTTCCATTGTTACAACCGGCACCGGTCAAGACATCTGGATCGTTGCTGTTTGGCAGACTGTAAGCCGTGAAACCAGCCGATCCACCCCACCAGGAGAAGCCCCGGTAATCGGAACTCGGGCTTTGAATACCTTGGCGAATTTCCGAAGCCATCATGGTGTTACTGGTGCCGTCCGTAATGTCAGTCACTTTGCGTGGTCGGCCGCTTTTGCCCTGAGCAGGGCTGCCGTTCGTGTAATCTACTGGAGAGGAATCACCACCTGCTGCCAGGGTAGCCGGATCCTCGTACCAACCGAATGGAGCGCCGCCAAAAGTCGTGCAAGTCGTACTTAGGACGGATCCACCTGTACAACCAATAGGTATGGATGCTTGGTATAAGCTCGTGTTGCCGGCGTTAAGGACATAGTTGTGATTCATGATCGACCCGACCTGCGACGGTGTATCGCTGGGGCAGGTGAAAGTCTTCAAGCGAGTGTAGGCTACTTGGGAATTTGGGCTAGACGCATATCGTGGTGCGGCTCCTAGAGTGGCGTAACCTTCCCCACCAAAGCCGACATAAATCCTGTAGAGATTTTCCTGTTCGATGTAGGGTAAAATAGGGACCTGCCAGGTTCCCCAACAGCAACCACTACGGCTGATCCCGGGGATGAAAGTGCCATAAGAACTTTCATAAGTCATGTTCGCCAGAGCAATCTGCTTGAGATTATTTTGACACTGCATCCGCGCAGCTGCCTCGCGAACCTTCTGGACGGCCGGAAGAAGTAAACCAATTAAGATGGCGATGATGGCAATAACAACAAGTAGTTCAATCAGAGTGAAGCCTGAACGAAAACGTGCTCGCATACCTGAACTCCTGAGTGAGTCGGAATAACAGTTAAAATCGTTATGGAATGTCAAAGTCTATTTTGTTAGGAGACTGATTGTTAACCGTGCGTTCCTGTTTAGAATTGATGTTCCAGTCCGCTGGCACGATTTCTTTCGAGATAATATTGGTACCACCAGGACCAGGTGGTCCATCGGTCAAGTATGGTGTTTTGCCATCGCCTGCCGAGACCCGAATGAGGTATTTGCCAGGCCGCAAACCGTGCTTTTGCTCCATTCGGTACGATCCGCTCGCAATCAAGACCTGAGCCTGGGTATTTTGATTTTCCAGAGGTGAAAACGATATAAAGCCTTCCTTGAGCGGTTGTCCCTTTAATTTGACGGTACCTGTCACTTCGACTCGACCGTCGTAGTCGGTACACCCGATCACAAGAGTGAGACAGCCTAACAGTGAGGCGTTCATAATCCATCGAGCGCCGCGCATGAATCCTCCTAGGAAACGCAAAGGTTATCGTGGTTTAGAGCATTGCCTGACTGGGAGATGCTAAAATCTTCGGAGATTAACGAGTAAAGGGCAAGGAAAAAAGTGAAATTCTCAAACTTTCACAATCCTCCTACCACCCCACGTCGCGTCTGTTGTTAAATGCGAAAATCCGCTTCGATGATCTTATGCCATTTCTCCCAGACATACCCATCCTGCCCATGCCGCCACGGACGGCCACCGCTTTCGCGTTTTCATTTTCGCTTGTCTCAAGGCTTCCGGCGCGGTCAAGTTATCTAGTAGACCGCGATAATATTCTTCGATCAGATATTGTTTCGCGCGGGATGGACTTTGCCACAAGGCATAAGTGACTGCGTTGGCCCCAGCTGTAACAAACGACGCCAACAAACCGCTCATACGCGGCCATGCACCTGGCACACCGAATGGGGTAGATAGCCCGGCCAACATAACAGAGCGGCAGGCCCATAGATCCTGGGCTGTGATTCCTCGTGCCGTAAGTTGTCCCTCTTGCACGTTTAATGCTGATTGATTCAGCGGGTTAGCCCATGGTCCCGGACGTGGCTCACCTGGTTTGATCCAGCAACTTGATTCAATATGAAGCAGTAACGGCGACGGTCCCCAATTGCTTGCGATTCGTGCGTTGATCCTGCGAACAAGTGCCGCATCTTGGTCGCCACCTAGATACTTTTTCCATGATGCCCACAGGCTGGTTTTCGGTTCGCCGGGTACAAGTACTGCTTGTTCAGCGTCTCGCATCGGTTTTCCGCGACGCAACAGATCGCGTGAGCATAGCAGTTGTTGAGTTTGAAATCGATCTATCAAGAGACCGCCTTCGCAAGGTAGCACATCCAGAGGCAACGTGATTAGTTCCCCATCTGCCGCCAGCACCAATCCTGTGCTATCAGCAATCAGAGGCCAAATACGATCAACGATTGCTGCACGCAAACCAGCTGCATCGGGACTGGATTTGCCTTTTTCGAGTTCCGTTCGCCATTTGATGGCCATGGCATCCAAAACTGGTGCGGGGCCAAGGTCAATCATCCAAGGCCCGTCTGCTCCTGGTTTGATGACGAAGACGAGGTACCGACCGCGTACCGCGTTCTCTTTATCATCATGAGAAAAAAGAGTCGAGAAGTTCCGCTCGCGAAAGTGCAAAAACTCGACGACTGTGAACCCTGGCGGAATATGTTCCTCCACGCTCTCTAGTGTGACCCCCCAAAGTTTTCGACGCAATGCGACTTCCGGAATCTGATCGGCGAGCAAATCTTCGATTCGGTCGCGCCGCTGGATCCATTCGGCCAGCACAATTTCGTGAGCTTCGATCCCTTCCTGTAATGGACCAGACCAACGACGGGCAGCAATTTGGCGGTCGATTAGTGCATAGCGACGAAGCTCATCTGACCATCGCGGATAGCGATCTCCCCAGAGCGGCCATGCCGTCGCGCCGAGAATCTCGACGCCAGTGCGCTTCCGGCGCAGAACCAACCCTAAGATGCGGGCGACAACACGACCTGTACTTATTCCGCCTTCTGGATTTTCGCTAGCGTGTTGTTGCGTACATAATGACAAAAATGACTCGTAGGTGTCGTGTAATGATTGGCAGGCGATAGCTCGTGCTTGATCCGGAATCAAACTCATCAATTGCGGCCAAAGCCGAGCCTCACGAGCGGTTAGTTGCTCAAGAATCATAAGGGCCTCGTTCATCCGGCCTGCCCCTAGGACAGCACACGCCAGATGAAACAAAATCATGGACGTGGTTGGATGCTCATCGCCAACCGCTTCGAGGCAGGACTGCACTGCGCGACGTAGAAGAGTTTCGGCCTCAGCAAATTGACCTTTGGCCAGACAGATCGTTGCTAGATTGTTCTCTGCCAAAGACAGACTCACAGGCGGAGGAACCATTACCGAAGAAGTACTGGACAATTCATCTTCTGTACCGAAAGAAACATTAGGACGACCCGCGCGGCGCATGGTCTGGAGAATCTGGCGAGACAAAACTTCGGCCTCGTCTAACCGCTTCATCGAACTGTACAGATCGGCCAAAAGTTGTTGTGCGGGGGCTAACACGGGACTGGTAAGCCCGAATAACCGTCGCAAAATCGTTATTCGCTGTTTGAGCAGAGTTTCAGCCTCGGCGTGCCGTTCGAGAATTTGTAAGACGCCCGCTTGCAGACGTAGCAAATTGATGAACTCAGCGTTGTCTTCGCCCTGGGTGGCTTGCACACGCTCAGCGGCTTCGCGGAAGTGCCGCAAGGCTTCTTCGGATTGGCCACACGCTAGACATAGACCAGCGAGTTCGCTTTGAAGCGAAATCAGGGATGAATGAACCTGACCTAGAACGGAACGGGTCCGTTCCAAAGTATCCTCATAAACCTGACGAGCTTGGGCGAGGTCTTCTTTCATAAATAGCGTACCCGCCAGCAGCCCCATGACCGCGAGCGTGTCAGGATGATCGCTGCCGCGCAAACGCGAAAGTAAGACGATTGCTTCCCGAAGGTTATTTTCCGCAGAACTCAGCTCGCCTAGTGTGCGGTGGGCCATCGCCAGATTGACCAAATCTTGAACTTGTAATGCCGTATCGTCGGGGAAAGCTGCCCGGTGGATGATTTGAATTCGGCGATAGAGTTGCTCAGCTCGAAGCTGATCGCCAGATTGTCCAACGAGCCGGGCTAGATCTGTTAGTAGTGGAGTTAAAATCGGTGATTTGTCGCCGACGACTTCCTCCAAACGGTCAGATGCTTGCCCTAATTCTTTGACTGCTCCCGAAAGATCGCCGCGGGCCTGTAAAAACAATGCCAGCAAATGACGAGCACGAAGCGTAGGGGGGGCGTCTTCTCCCATCGCCGTTCGGTAGACTTCGACTGCCTGACGCAGTAACGGCTCAGCCTCATCAAGTTGATTCATTGCTTGATAGACCTGAGCTAAACCCATCGCACTCTCGGCAAATTCGGGGTGATCTTCACCCGGATCTTCTCGCCGGATGTCGGCCGCTATCCGATAGAAATATGAGGCCGAACCCAGATCGCCGACCTGATGATAAAGCATGGCCAAGTCTTGAACAGCGCGAGCGTACTCGGGATGTTCCTCGCCGAACGCCTTACGAAAGATCGATAAGACCTCGCGATACCTTACTTCTGCGGCGGGGATGTTGTTCATTGTCAGATAGAGCCGGCCGAGCTGCTGCACGGAACGCCCGTAATCGGGATGATCGTCGCCGACACGCTCGCGCTCTAGGTCAACCGTCTCGATTAGGATTTCCTCGGCTGCTGCCAGATCACCTAGCTGAGCCTTGGCGTCAGCCAAAGCGCTAAGAGTGGCTAACGTCTCGGGATGTTTGCCACCTAATGCACGACGTAACATGTCGGTGGCGTGCTGTAGTGTTTCCACTGCGGGAGCCATCTGGCCCATCATTTGCTGTACAGCAGCAAGATTGCGCAATCCTTCAGCGCAAGAGGGATGATCCGGTCCTCCCGTGTGTTCCCGACGTGTAATCGCCTCGCGCCATAGTTTCGCTGCCTGGCCCAGATCGCCGCGTGCTTGGCTGACGCGTGCCAATCCCTCCAGGCTTCCGGCGAGGAGGGCAGAGTTGTCGCTCGTTTGTCTGGCTACATCGACGGCACGTTGGGCAGCCTCCAGAGCGTCATCAAGGCGACCCTGGGCTGCTAACACACGCGACAAACCTTCCAGTAATTCGACATATTCCAACGGGGACGACTCGGCGCGCGGCTCGATGATCGTCAACGCCTCGCGGAAATGTTCTTCGGCTTGATCGTTACTTTCACGACTGGCGCAGACTTCGGCCAAGTCCCTAAGACATCCCGCGACGTGGATATGTCGTTCGCCGTGTACTGTACGGAAGACCTCCAGGGCCTGACGGTAGAGCTTTTCCGCTTCGGAATAATTCTGTTGCGTTTGCAGCGCGAAGGCGACCGCTGTCAGTCCTTCGGCAAAGAAGGGATGCCGTTCGCCCAGAGCGGTTCGAGTGATTTCTACCCCTTGTCGAGCCAATCGTTCGGCTTCATCGGTTCGACCTTGCATCGCACGAACGAATGCCAGATTTTCCAATCCTCCCGCATAGCGGTGGTGTCTCTCGCCCAAAATCTCGCGCCGCACCTCGGTAACACATAGTGCATATTCTTCGGCCTCAGCAACGCGAGCTTGTTGTAGTGCGATGCGTGAGAGCAGGTGCGCACCGGACGCTCGTTGCGGATGAATCGGACCGCGTGTTTTTTCTACGATGGTGTATGCTTTACGAGCTAGAGCCTCTCCCTGAAGCAAGTCGCCTTTACGGCAGCACTCCCAAGCCTCGGCCGCCAAGCTCTTGGCATAATCGGGATGTTCTTCACCTAGGCGGTTAAGCCGAATTTCACGAGAAACCCGATGTAATTCAGCTGCTTCGGTATAGCGTGCTAGCAAATCTTGAAAACTAGCGAAATCGTGAAGGCTGTCAGCGACTTCCGGGTGATCTTCCCCTAATACTTTCCGGCGAATCGCCAGGGCCGAGCGGTAAAGGGGTTCTGCCTGAGCATATTGAGCGAGTTCCTCATAGAGCAGTGCCAGCTCGTGCAAACAGCGAGCATAAGCTGGGTCTTCTTTGCCCGATAATGCGGCGCGGAAAGATAAAGCCTGTAATAACGGCGGTTCGGCCTGCGCATAAAGTCCTAGTTCCCGCCGAAGCCGTCCTAGCCATTCAAGACTTTCAGCCCGGTCGAGGTCAGCCGGAGTGTCATCTTCACATTCGGCTAAGGAGCCTTCCACCTGTACCAATGCGTCTCGAAAGCGTCCCTGTCGGAACAGGTCGCCAAGCCGACGGTTGAGTTCGCGTCGAGAATCGGAGTCGAGCAGTGCCATTCGAAGGCTCTCGTATCATCAGGAGCAGTATCATTCTTCTTATTATATCGCTGGAACGGCCAACTGTATGGTACGGCGCTCCACAGGGGACACGTAATTGCATGGATATATGACAGTCTAGGCAGTCAAGGGGCGTTTTTCCTCAAATTCCATCGGTTTGCCGTTAGACTTTACCCATCAAATAAGGTAGGGTTGTAAGTCCTTCGTGGCAGCATTTGTTGGAGACGCCCTAATGCCCAAAACACTTGCGGCTATCGGTCGCATTGGCGATGAGCCAATTTCTGGTTACCGTCTAGTCGAATTGATCTGTCAAGATACCTTCGGCGAATACTGGAAATGCGAGATATCTGGTGGTTTCCAAAAAGCGATCAAGATAATTTACCCCTTTGGCGATGGCTCTGAAGCGAGTGGAAAGCTAAACGCCTGCCTCGACAATACCAAAAACTTGAGACATCCCTTTCTTCTCTCTGTGGAACGAGTCGAACGCATAGGCAACTCGTTAGTTGTCATTATGGAACTAGCCGATGATAACCTCGAGCGAGTCGCGAAGCGTTATCAGGCTGATGGTTTCTCCGGCATGCCGCGAGATGAGGCTCTTGGCTACTTACGCGATGCGGCTGAAGCACTGGATTGGCTTAATTTTACACACGATTTGCAGCATCTTGATATAACACCAGCCTGTTTGTTTCTGGTATCACGTCGTGTAAAGATTGGCGAGTTGGTAATGATTCACCGCCTGACGGATTCCCTCCAAGGAAAATATTATCAGGAGCGTCTTAATACTTCATATTGTTCCCCAGAAGTGATTTGCGGCCATGTAAGTCGGTTTAGTGATCAATATAGCTTGGCGGTCGTGTATCAACAGATGGTGACAGGGACCCTGCCTTTCGTTGGAGAAAGCGTTCAAGAGTTTAGAAAACAACAGCGAAGGGAATCTCCCAATCTTTCAGCACTAAGTAATTCCGAGCGATTAGTCGTCGAACGTGCCTTGTCGAAGATACCACAGGATCGCTTTTCCAGTTGTAGTGAGTTTATTCGTATTCTAGCCGAACAAGGTCGCCTGAAGGAAAGTGGTCGGTCATTTACTTCAGATAATAACGAAACGCAGTCTTTATTCGAGACGCAGCGGATGGTTGTTACGACACAGTCCGACCATAAAAAACCAACAGAGTCAACACGTTCGACGGAGGCTGTCTTTTCTCCAAGAAGTGACTCCACAATGCCCGCCACCTGGCTGGACGAAATTCTTCAATGCGTTCCGTTGGGTAAACGCTCCAGCTTCACCTGGAATCTCAGGCGAAAGCCTACTCAGGCGCCCACAACCATAGATGTGTCCTTGCCGGGCTATCAGTTCATTAGTTGCGTCAATCAGACGGTAATGGGTGACCAGTGGATTGCCTTGGATGCGACTGGTGCCATGAAAAGAGCCATGGTCTTGCAGGATTATATTGGTTACGACAACCGATTAATTGCCTATCTTCGGGCTTTGCAAGATCCGGTATTGCCGCAAACCGAGATACACTGGAGTCCAGCCGAGCGGTTGGTGATTGTGACGGAGCCTTACGAGGGATCGCTACGGGATCGCTACGATCGCTGTCGCCTTACCGGTCAGCCGGGGATTCCTCGAAATGAACTGCTCACCTTGTTACGGTCTGCAGCCGAAGCGCTCGATAAACTTTTTAATCACTATAGATTGAGGCATCTGGGAATTAATCCGCGCAATTTGTTAATAGACGGTGATCGATTAAGGATTGCTGATTTCGGGCTGATTCCTCTAGTTTGGCTGCCAAGTGGCGGACACGAATCATTGCTTTATGGTAGATATTCGGCCCCCGAACTTTTCTCGGGTAAATGTTGGTATCATGTGGATCAGTACAGTTTAGCCATTATCTATACAGAGATGTTGACAGGTCGTAATCCACAATCCAGACGAAGCGCATCGGCACGTACACCATGTGTCTCAACCTCGGAGACGATTCGGACGAAGAGTGTTAGAGAAGTTGACTGGGACCTCACACTATTGCCGATTGGTGACCGTGACGTGGTAGCCCGTGCCTTATCCACAGATCCAACGGATCGTTTTCCCAGTTGTGCTGCTTTCGTTTATGCGTTAGAGCAGTCTGGGAAAGCTCAGACAACGAAAAAAAACGATAACTATCACCATTTAATGCCAATCATTTCCATTGAAGAATTAGTGGGGCATCGGGTCGAATCGGAGACAACGCCACCACCAATTGGCCAATGGGTGAACTGGATCGTTCGACGAAAGTCTCCTAAAAAGGAATCGATAATGGGGAACATGCGGTATTCGATTTTAGAGGATGGAAGCTGGGCGTCATGTTGTCCGGTGCAATCATTCCCAGGTGCGATGGCGCTGAAAATCGAAGGGTTTTGTTCATGGTGGTCCGCGCGAGTGATTCGACGAGAGGAAGACTGTTACGAACTGGAGTTGGATATACCGCGATCTCGCTCGCTCTGGAATGTCTTTCGTATATCCAAATGTTTGAAGTTAACGATTAAAACAGAACATTCCACAGTGATGAGAACACGATCAGCAGAGGTGTCGATTCATCTTGACTATCCTGGGGCTGATAAACTGTTAAGAGAGCAAACGCTGACGGAACTAGGTCCAAAAGTATTGGAGAGTCTAGGCGAATATCTACAAGCGACGCCAGACCAACGATCAAGAGAGCGTATCAGATTATCCTTACCGGTACGGATATACCCTGTGTTCCCCCACTTGGAACTAGGGCCCGTGATGGATGGTACGATACGAAACCTCTCATTGACGGGGGTAGGGTTACGAGTCAGATCGCGCCCTCCAGTAAATTGGCTTTACTTGCACCTATACGAATGTGCAAAAGCGCAAAATTACGCGGCACTTGTACGTATGGTTCGATGTCGCAATTCTAACGGGGAATACGAAATCGGTGCGACTTTCGAAGGCTTGTCCTGATGAGTCCTTACTAGGGGCTTGTCGGGCTGCGTACCGATGCTATAATCGTTGAATAGATGTTCCCGTAGCTCAATTGGATAGAGCGTTGCCCTCCGGAGGCAAAGGTTACAGGTTCGACTCCTGTCGGGAACGTTTTCTGCTTGTTAGCTACTTTTTTGGATATTGTTAGTTTTCTCAACTAACAATATATTTGTATGTGCAGCAAAGATTTTTGTTGTCCATTTGTGATACCAGAAGGGTGAGTACTGCATATCAGCTGTGCAGCCTCTCTTAACGATTCCATAGGTAACTCTCTCTAAATCTTGCCGATCCGTTGACTTATATACTTGATACTTGTATGTTTTAGCAATTCGCTCATTAAAACCTAGACATAGTGATGCGAGTTAAAGCGGGAATATCTTCAGACATGTTACGTCTTGCCACGAAATTCCGACCCAATGTCTCTGCGTTCGAGATCGCAGTTCGAGCTGGATTTCATCATGCGGAACTTTGGACCGATGCCGCTCTCCTACTAGACTGGCAACAGATCGCTCAGCTAGCGCAACAGTATTCCCTTGATTATGCTCTTCACTTCCCGAATCGACTCGATCAACCGATTGAAGTCCTAACTGGCGCAGTTGAACTCTATCGCGCTCTCAATGCTTCCGCCCTTGTGTTACATCAAGAACATTTTACTCGTTATGGGAAAACCCTTCGATATCTTCACCCCGAAATTCGCCTCGCGGTTGAGAATCATCGAATCCCCAGCGTTTCCCACTGGGCCGATCTCAATCCCGGATTAGCACTTGATGTTGAACATCTCTGGATGTTTGGCAACCAACATCTAATGCTAGACAATTTTCTTTCTATCGTTCGTGACTTGCTGCATTCTTATAGTTTCAAACTTTATCATGTGCATCTGCCAGGATATCTGCCCGGATACCCTGAACATCGACCTATGTATTGCTCACGAGATCTCGTCTATGGTGTGTTCGATTTACTGCGCGAAATAGCTTATCAAGGTTTAGTGGTTAGTGAAGCGAACGAAGAATTTCAAAATGGTTACGACCTCCGAATGGATGTGCTGCTGTTTCAGAAGTGGATCGAAAGATGTAAGTAACAATAGATAATTGATTTAGGGAAGATGCCGTTCATTTCTCCCAGTTCCAAAGTCATTTTCAAAAAATCTTGCAAGTGGATTGCTTTATGTATTGTTCTACTCGGTCCAGGTAAGTAATCGACAAATCATATTATCTCTATTCATTTTGCTCTTTGATTCAGTTGATTACTATTACTCATTGAACAAATGGGTATCGAATTAAAGAATGAGCAATTAGCCGTCTCGGTGTGATAATGTTAATAACAGTTATAGCGAGTAAAAAGATTAATATTGGGGACGAGTAGAATTAACAGAAGGGCAAGGCGTCAAACGATTCTGGTTGGGGATAGAAGTGAGGAGTCTTTCACGTACTTTAATGATCGACTACCCAGCGTTGTTGTCAATGTCGGAAATATATTAGTTTCTATATTATCTTGCCATGTTTCCCTTTTGTTTCGTCCATCAGCTATCGTTAATCAAGCCGGAGCTCATCCAATTTCTCTAGTCGTAACACTTTTACCTTTTAGCTTCCCTGTGGTGCGTTGAAGTTATCTCCACCTCGATAGCGATTGAGGGGGCAGATTATCATCGAGGGCTGCTTCGCAGGTGGTCAAGATGCCTTTGAAATCGCAAGATAAACGAAAGGAGGTTTCATGGCTGTATACGTTCTGGAATGGGAACAATCGGCCCCTATCGACTGCCGTCGCGGTTCAGTCGCGATCGGTAATTTTGACGGTGCGCATCGTGGCCATGCCGAATTAATCGGGAATTTGACACGTGGCCCTCGTCCCGCTGTTGTGGTCACGTTCGATCCGCATCCTCTTTTACTGCTGCGACCAGAAGTCGCGCCCCCTTTGTTGACCACTCCACCCGAACGAGCTGCCGTTCTGCAACGGCTGGGAGCCGATCACGTTATCACGTTGCGAACCACTTTCGATTTGTTGGGACTTTCGGCTCGCGACTTTTTTCAAGGGTTGATAGTCGAGCGACTGGGGGCACAGCGTGTTGTCGAAGGACCTAATTTTCGTTTCGGGAAAAATCGTGAAGGCGATACAATACT
>RGDT01000260.1 GCA_009918525.1 Planctomycetia bacterium | reverse complement strand
TACTGGGACGCAGCCTTGCCGCTGTCTGCGCAAACGGGATTCTTGCCAATCCGGAGACAGGACCTAACGTCCCGTTCTACGTAGCAGAGCAGGCATACCGTGTAGCCGATGCGTTGATGGCTTATCGGAAGAACAGCCAGTGAGCAAAGTTACTCGCGTACGTCGGTGTACGGAATGCAAGCAGGTCTTTGCAAGTCCGGAGTCGTTTCGTATGCACAAACGTATGGATGGTGTTTGCCGCTCGGCGGAGGCACTTGCGACAGTGGGTTATCGAATGACCCCTTCCGGGTGGCACCGCACGGGCGATACAGGAGAAAGAAAGCGATGAGTAAGGAAGAACGTCAGCGTATTTATGAATACGCGATGGATCGGAAGAACCGTGAGATCAAGCAGTTGGAAGATATGATCCACGAACTGCGGCACGCCGACGAGCGCGACAAGAAGATGCTGATCGTGGCAGAGGTATTCTTGTTTCTGCTTGGCGTGCTGGTAGGAGCACTGATCATGAAATCGTTCGGCATGGGGGCGGCTTACGTCGTTACGGGGTCAATCAATCAAGCGTGTCGCGAATCGGGTAGTAGCGATGCCGTCCGCGAAATGCTCGCCCAAGCCGAACAAGCGGATGTGATCATGGCTCCCGCGGCGGATATGTTCGAGATGGGCGTCAAGCTTCAGGTGCTAAAACGCGGCACCATGTTTGCGATGCGGGCAGCTAAATTGTACGAGTTATATCGGGCTTACCCCTCGCTGGAGGCGATTCCCGACGCCGAGCGATCTAATCTCGAAAAGACCATTTTCCGCCTGACGCTCTCCGATGTATGGGCGGAAACCGACGCATTCTGGCGACAGCGCGACACCGTACAAGCCGAGCGAGCAGCACGCGATCCGAAACATCGGATGGCGTTGGTGTTCCGCTGGTATTTGGGTCTGTCGTCGCGTTGGGCCAACGCCGGGGAGCCGAGTCGTCGGGTCGATTATCAAGTGTGGTGCGGCCCGGCGATGGGAGCGTTCAACGAGTGGACCAGGGGCAGTTACTTGCAGGACTGGCGTAATCGCCGTGTGGCGGACGTCGCGCGGAACCTTTTGTGGGGTGCGTGTGTACGGACACGTTTGCTGGTGTTGCGCGTTCAGGGGGCCGACATTCCGACCGAGTGGAGCATCCGACCTCGCGAGGGGCTGGAGAGTGTTATTAGCTAACAGGGCTTTTCAACGCCCCGGTGACACACCCCGCTCGCCCCGGCTCTGACGTTCCCCCAGAATCACGGAAGAGACCGCCAATAAACAGCCTAGCTGCACGCCTGCGACGACCGCCATCATTCCAGCCACAGACGTGTTCCACCAAGTCGCTAACAGTGTTCCTCCTGTCGCCGCTGTGGTCGCAAAGAATACCGCCATCGGCATCAGGTGATGCAGTCGCCGCGTGATCAGCCCGGCTGTGACGGGAGGTACGACCAACATCGCCACTACCAGAATCGAACCGACCGCTTCGAACGACGCCACGATGACCCCGGCGGTCAATGCCAGTACCGCGTGATGAATCAGCCCCGCATGTATTCCGGCTGCGACAGCATGGGCTGGGTCGAAGGCCGTTAGTTGCACTTCCTTCCAGAATAGGACAAACAGGCCAATGGTGATGAGTAGCACCGGCACCAAGGTGAGCAAGGTTCGCGGTACTTCCAAACCGAACACGGGTGCCGTGTCTAGTGGGGCCAGTTCGATCAGTCCATACAATACACAACCGGGGTCGAGATCCGTGCCATCGGCCAGTCCTAAGAGGACGACCCCCAGGGCGAATAGGGAAGTGAAAACAACTCCTAGCCCGGCATCTTCGGGCACACCAGTTCGACGGTGGACGATATCGGCCAGGACGCTGGTCAAAACCCCGACGATCAGCGCACCCAGAACCGCAGGCCAACCGCCGACCCGTCCTGTGATCAGAAAAGCGGCAACCAGTCCTGGTAAAACGGCATGACTGATCGCATCGCCCAACAAGCTCAGACGACGTAGTACCAGGTAGCAGCCCACCAGCGAACAGGCCGCCGCCGCCGTTGTGCCGATCACTATCGTCCAGACGGTCAACCCCACAACAGCCTCCGCGCCACGGCCGAAACGACAAAAAAGGCCATCGCTACCAGGACAATGACCGCGCCAGCAGGCGCACGCGGCAAACTGGCCGATAGCGCCGCACCAACGACACCGGTCAGAGCGCCGATCAGGCCCGATAGTACGAGTAGTCGATGGAGGCGATCCGTCCACATTCGCGCCGCGACGGCAGGCAGGATAAGCAACGACGCAACCAAGATGACACCCACTGCCGGTAATCCAATCACGACCAGAACGGCAATCAGCCCTAGCAACAGAAGATCGAGTCGGGCCACCGGCCAGCCTTGGACTCGGGCGAAATCGCGGTCGAAAATGAGTAATTGAAACTCTTTGTACAACGCCAACAGCACTACCAGCACCAGAACCGCGAGACCTGCAAGCAATAACACATCGTCGAGCAAAAGTCCTGCGGTCTTGCCCAGAATGTACGAATCCAACCCAGCCTTGCTTCCAGTGGTGGTGTGGTTCTGAATCCACCGCGATAGCACCAGCCCGGCACCAAAAAAAACGCTCAAGACAATCGCAATCGCGGCATCTTCCTTGATCCGTGTGTAGCGAGACAGTAGGGCAAGAACGGTAACGCCCAACAGTCCGCTCGCCAATGCACCCAATAGGAGCGCCGGCATTGATCGTTCTCCGATGATCAGGAATGCCAGGCACAGACCGGGTAACGTGGCGTGAGCCAGCGCATCGCCCACCAACGCACGACGCCGCAGCACGGCCAACGCACCAATCGGCCCGGCAGCCGCACCCAACAGGCCGACCCCCAGCAACACTATCAGCGTGTTGTAGCGGAGCACGCGATCGCCTCGTCCAGTGTTACGAATTGGGAGTCGTAGGTCTGTTGCAGGTTCTCGGTTGTGAACACCTCGGCCATCGGCCCAGCGGCAATCAGTCGGCGGTTGAGCATCACCACCCGATCGAAGCGGCTCGCCACGGTGCGGAGGTCGTGATGCACGACAAAGACCGTCTTCCCCGCATCGCGTAGTTCGTCGAGTAAGTCGAAAATCACCGCTTGAGTAGACGCATCGACCCCAGCCATCGGTTCATCCATGAAATAAACATCGGCTTGTTGCGCCAGAGCGCGTGCCAAAAAGGTCCGTTGCTGTTGACCGCCGGAGAGCCTACCGATCTGTCGGTCTTCCAGTCCGTCGAGGCCCACGCGGCTTAGGCATTCTTGGGCTACACGTCGTTCCGCCGCTCCAGGCCGTCGAAACCAGCCTAGTCGGCCATAGGTCCCCATCAGCGCGACATCGCCGACGCTGACGGGAAAATCCCAATCCACGCTTTCCCGCTGCGGTACATAACCAATACGCCGACGCACAGAGTCGATTGGTTGACCCAGGACGCGGACGGAGCCGGTGCAAGGGACGAGACCCAAAATGGACTTGAGGAATGTGGATTTGCCCGCACCATTAGGACCGACAATGGCGACGAGAGCCGGACCGTCTACGCTTAGGTCGATAGCGTCCAACACAACGCGCCGTTGATAGGTCGTATTGAGGTCATCAACTTCAAGTACCGGCGGAACCATGCCCGCGTCTCCCTAATGATTTGACAAACTACTTTAAGGCTTCCACGATTGTCCGCACGTTGTGCCGCACCATTCCTTCGTAGGAGCCTTCTGGCGTGCCGGACTTTCCCATCGCATCAGAAAACAACTCGCCACCTATCGCCAAGCGATGGCCACGAGCTGTGCATCCTTCTTGTATCGCTTTGACATTGCGTTCCGAGACGCTGCTTTCCACAAAGACGGCCTTAATCTTGCGTTCCGTGAGGAAGTCAACCAGGGCGTTAACTTCGCTCACCCCCGCTTCACTCTCGGTACTGATTCCCTGAATGCCTCGTACCTCGATCCCATAGGCACGTCCAAAGTAGCGAAACGCATCATGGGCCGTCACCAAAACGCGTCGTTGGGGAGGAATCGAAGATAATTCTTTTCTCGCCCATTCGTGTAAGGCGTCGAGACGAGCTGCGTACCCGTCATAGCGTTCTTGATACCCTTTGGCTTCGGCGGGGTCATAGGCAACGAGGACATCGCGCACCACGCAGGCCGTCTTGCGCCATAGCGACACGTCAAACCACACGTGCGGGTCAATCGCTCCCTCAATTTCCAGGACGTCCGCCGGTGCTAAGTGTTCCGCAACGGCAAACGTAGGACGGCGACGAGCGAGGCGAGAAAATAGCTCAGCCATTTTGCCTTCTAGGTGCAACCCGTTGAACAAAATCAAGGAGGCCGCATCGAGTTTGGCCACATCTCCGGGAGAGGGTTTGTACAGGTGTGGATCGACCCCTTCCCCCATTAAGGTGGTCACCTGCACGCGGTCACCGCCAACGGCCAGTATCAGGTCAGCGACCATGCCAGTCGTACAAACAACGGAGATAGGCCCGTGTCCACGATGAGTGGACGAAACTTCAACGGGCCGACCATGGGGTTTACCATGCGACGGAGGCGTAGATTCGTTGCAACCGCTAAGAACGATTAAAACAAGAGCTATCACCCGCATCATTGGTCGCGCTCCGGTCAACCTAGGAATGGTCGAAGTCGTAGGCAGGACTACGGTCGCCACTTCGTCTAAACTAATATACCGCCGAAGGTGAAACAGACAAGAGAAAAAGAAGGAGCGATGTAGATTATTTGGGAGCAAATCTAGAGTGGACTGAAAACTTTCCCTGTTCCTTCGGCGGAATTCTATCGCGAGTTGGGTATCTCATTCGGTTGGGTGCAAGGCATCTTCCGTCTCTTTGGTCGTGGCCCCATAGGCGATCCGGTTGCCTTGAATGTCGTATGCCTGCTCAATCAGTTCCTCGCGTGTGTGGAATAGGTCTCGTTGGGATAATCCGCACACGGACAGCAACCGCGACTCCGTCTCTTCGTGCGTTTCCAGGTTCCCGTCTTCCAAAATGTGGCAGATGGGGCCGGTCATAAGTCTGAGGTGTCGGCAAATGAGAATCGAACGATGGCAGGTCAGTGGGTCCTTCTCAGCACAAAGTAAGGCAATGTTGAAGGATTCCAGACCAGCACGAACGCGGTCCAATCCGCGGCGAAAGAGCGGAGCATGGGCAATCAGATCGTAGCGTACTTTTGAGGCTTCGTAGCACTCTGGTTCCGACCGGCGTGCCCCTAATTCCAGACCCAGAAACACATACCGAATTCCGGACTCTTCGAGGGACTTAGCCAGTTCTTCCCGGTTGTATTGCGGATTGAAACGGCTGAACGGGGTAGATCGGACGTCCGCCACGGCGGTGATCGCATGGCGGCCTAGTAGTCCGAACAACTTCTCCAGCGGATGAGTCGAATGACCGACTGTAAACAATCGGTGCGGAACGGCTCGCCGGTCGCGGTTATGGTTAGACGTGGAGAGCATTTTCAGCTTCCCTGGCCCAAATCCATCGACTGCCAGGCGATCGAGTTAGGCGGCCATTCGCCAGCGAACCTGGAAGGTGCCTTCGATTTCGATCTCGATTTCGCGATCAG
>RGDT01000259.1 GCA_009918525.1 Planctomycetia bacterium | reverse complement strand
ACCGCCACCAAGTTGCAGACCGCCACCAAGTTGCAGACCGCCACCAAGTTGCAGACCGCCACCAAGTTGCAGACCGCCACCAAGTTGCCCACCACCCAGACCAAACTGGCCACCAATTTGGCCACCCAGCTGGCCACCGATTTGGCCGATGTTTTGAGTTTGTCCAACCGAGTTGGGGTTGAATGCGTTGAGCGTCGGGAACACGAGATCAGCGACGGGATAGACCCGCAACGCTTTTTCGATACGTTGTACTTCTTCCGTCGTGATCTCGATCTCATCACGCCGAATAATATAGGTCAGCGGCGAAGCATTCGTTGTTCGCGCCAACAGTTTCTTCAACAGACCACCCAGCGACATACGGCCTTTGATCTTTTGAATGTCGCGGATTTCCAAACCCGACGGATCACGAGGTGCGCCCGATTCCGGTTCGCGGAATGCACGCTCCTCAAAGGCATAGGCGAATTTGTAACGCTTGGCCAAATTGTCTAGGATCGGGCCGAGTTTGGCATCTTTCGGGTCAATATCATCGAAATCCACGTCCACGCTTTTGTTGAGCTGCTCGCGCAGTTCGTTGAACCGGCCCGGTACGTCGGCTCCGAACGATGCAATGCCATAGCGATTGATACGGTACTTGGAGAAGTCGGCCCAGTTATCGAAAGAGCCTCGCGTCATTCGCTTGATCAGTTCCGAAGACGGGAACTCTACGGGGGGTTCATCGGGGAATGGTACGTGCGAACGATCGACTTCGAGCAGAACCGACAAGAACCGTTCCTCACGTATACGCCGCACATCGCGTTGTTCACGCAGGTGATACGCACCCAATCCGATTCGATAAGCCGCCGACACCGAGGGGGGGATAGCTTGACCCTGGCGCACGAGGTCCGTACGGACGGCATCGGCTTGACGAGCCGCTTCCAATTCGCGGGCCTGCTCCATGAGATTATGGAACACCCGCAGACGCTCGCGAACTCGTTCCTGGGCTAGTGCTTCGGTACGGCGAACGTCCAGACGAGCGTCGGCAGCGGCACGCAAGGCGGAAGCCTCAGCGGCATCGCGCTTGACCAATCCCCCTACGCGGCTGATGCTCTCCATCGACCTTACGAGACGCGTGGAGAAAGTGGCGATATCCTTGGGGTCTAGGTCCGTGTTACCACGTAGGCCATCGAGCGTCAGTTTAAGGGAGCGATACGCTTCGTCGGGATCGACCCGGACCAACCTCGTCGCTTGACGAATCGCCTCGCTCACGAGGCCATCGGTTTGCTGACGGGCAATCTCACGCCGTGCTTTGACTTCGGCCAGCGGATCGCGGGCCGGTTCGTCGCGTTCGGCGGGCGGCATGTCGTCTTTCTTCTCATCACCGTCGGCCAGCACGACAATTTGCCGTTTACCATCCTCAACGCGGACGACCTTGCGTTCACGTTTGGCACCGTTGAGACGTAGCTCGGCGAGAATCTGGGCGCGAGTTTTCTTGCCGCTGCGAATCTGATCGACGAGATTCAAACCCACCTTGGCCTGAGCCGAGTGAGGAGCGAAATCTTGGGCTTTGAGGTAGAGCTTCTTAGCTGCATCGAGATTATCCTTTTCCAGCGCGGTGTCCGCTTTGGAAAGTACATCCTCCAACGCGAGTTGATTTTGCTTGAAGGCGTAACCCAAAGCCCGATCGGCCGCGAGCAACGCAGGCTCGTCCTTTTTGGCCTTCCACTGAGAATGCATACCACCCAGGAAGAAGTTATCTTCGTCGGCTACAGGGATTTTGAGAGTGGCTTCCGAGCGAATGGCCTGGCCGCTGACTTCGCCAGACACTCGCCAGGTTACTTCATTGATCATGCGGGCGTCGGCTTTCAGCTTGCCGACGACGAGAGTCGGCGAACCGCGACGCAGCGGAGGCATCTTGGAAGGCAACGCTTCGGTAATCGTCACTGGGAGCGAGAACTCCGACGGATACAGAATCGGCTCGGCTACTTCCTTCATTAATCGGGGGATCAGGTCGGCGATCTTTTCGGTGTTGCCATGTCGTACGCACTTGCCACCCGTACCGGCGATGAGGCCGTGTACATTGGCCGAGTCGATACGCGGTCCAAGCGGTACGCAGAAGAAACCGGCCTGTTTTTTGACCAATGATTCACAGAGTCGGTTGCGTCCGTCGGCATCAACGGGACTGGCAACACTCTTGCCGTCGCCTAAGTAGATCATTGCCCGACGACGACTCACTTTCGGCTCAAAGGAATCGGCTGCCGTCGCGATGCAGCGTTCGAGATCGACCGCGCCGAGAGGGATTTCGGCTTGGAGGTCTTTCATCGCGGCGTCGAGTTCTTTGCCGGACTTAAAGCCGCGCGTCAGGTCAAGCGGTTTGATGTTGGCGGTCCAGATAGCCATACGGTCGTTGACGCCAAGTTGTTTTCGGAGTTCTTCAACCATTTGCACGGCGGCAGAGAGATGACCCATCGCTTTGCTAGCCGAAGTATCGACGACAACGAGATAGTCGGTCGGACGGGCCGGCTCATCGGGTAGCTTTGGGTTGATTTGCAAAGCGACCAGTGTATCACCGTCTACAGTTTGGTAGGAGATGGCTGGTAGGTCGGCGAAGCGGTTTTTGGAAACGTCCTCAACAGGAGCTTCATCCTCAATCACGGGTTGAATGACCGATTCACCCCGACGCCAAGCCCGGAGTTCTTTCTCCTTCGCGGCTCGTTCGTTTCCAGGATCACCTAGTACGGTTGTACATGTGATGATAGCCGCGATGGCCAACAAGGCCCCAGCGACCAGTAGCCTGCGGACTTCAATCATACCTTTAATCCCCCTGTCCAGAATCCGATCATTGCTGGCCAATTTTGCAGCATCGATGGGCCGTAACAATCAATGAATGATAAAAAGAACTTGACTTGCGCCGCTAGCCTGAATTTTCTACCGAATGTTTGCTAATTCTCATGGATTGTGCAATTTGCGCTAATTGCTCAGGATAACGGTACAAAATCGATATCGTTTCAATGCCTCGCTTGAACCTCTTCCCTTCTTTATGATAACACCCCGTTGTCGATGGTGCGGTCATCGCCCTCAACCATCTGGTCGCCTTCCCTATGTGGGCGCGACCTTCTGTTGCCTGGAGGAGACGCGAGGATGCGAACACCATTGCGGTTCCGTCCGTTTCTACGGCCGATGGTCTGGGGCGGGCGAGGCTTGAAAGATACGCTCGGCAAAGAATTGCCCACAAATGATTCTTATGGTGAGGCGTGGGAGATAAGCGACCATGCTTCTCATCATAGTGTCGTCGCCGACGGTCCCCAGGCTGGACGTACCCTTCGGCAGTTAATGCTTGACGACGGAGCGGCTTTGGTCGGGGATTGGCCGGGCACCGTATTTCCCTGGTTGGTCAAATATCTCGATTGTCACGATTGGCTATCTGTACAGGTTCACCCCGACGAACAAGCCGTGCAAACGCTTTGGCCGGGCGAAAATAGTAAGACGGAAGCTTGGTTCGTTCTGGATGTTCGTCCGGGAGCACGGGTTTACGCTGGACTGAAGCCTGATGTTGATGTCCAGGTGATGGCCGAGGCCATGAAGGCCGGGACGGTCGCCGATTGTTTACACACTTTCGAGCCGAAGCCGGGAGACTGCCTATTTTTACCGGCGGGGACGGTTCACGCGGTTGGGGGCGGAGTGCTCATCGCCGAGGTACAGCAAACCAGTGACGCGACGTTTCGTTTGTTTGACTGGAACCGTGTCGGTTCCGACGGCAAGTCGCGGACCCTGCACGTCGAACAAGGATTGGCGAGCATCGACTGGAACGCCGGCCCGGTCGAGCCGAAGCACGCCGGGGGATACGGCACCTCGACGCGTCCCGTGTGGCAATCGCTAGTAGAGTGTCGTTATTTTGAGCTGACCTATGTTCGGCAGAGCGAGCCGTTCACACTGGGCGGCTCGGGGCAAATGCAAACGGTGATGGTGCTACACGGTGAAGGGACCATCGACACGCACCATGGACCGATGAGTCTGCATCGTGGAGAGACAGTCTTGCTACCGGCCGGTGCCTCTGCGACGTGGATCGTGCCGCGCGGCGGCCTAGGCTTGCTGGTAGCGAAGTTGCCAGCGCATCGGCAGGCGGCGTAGAGGGAAATTTGGTTGTTCCCACGAGAAGCAGTCGTAGCGTATAATAGATATAGGTCGTATCCACTGATTTACATGGAGGCTACCGTGTCCGAAGAACCACTAATTGCCGTCCAGGAAGGGTTCACGATTCGCACTACCGCCCCCGAAGTGGCTCGCGAAGTGCCGACCGTCCAACAACAGGCGACGGCCGACGACGTGTTCGGGAACGAACAAGGTCAGCTTGTGGTAGCGATGATGGCGATACAGACGGGTGTAGGGATTGCGCATCTGATCGCCGACAACGCACGCAGCGAAAAAGAAGAAAAACCGCGTGTCCCTCGTGCGCTTCCCGTCGAACGCAAAGATTAAAGAGCCGACGACGCGGGTCGTAGCTCTTTTCTGCGCGGCGAGGTAGTTGTGTCGCAACCATGTTACACTTGGCCGCTCCACTGTATCTGTT
The DNA here is from genome assembly GCA_009918525.1 of Planctomycetia bacterium. Lineage (GTDB taxonomy): Bacteria > Planctomycetota > Planctomycetia > Gemmatales > Gemmataceae > RGDT01. The sequence goes on along the minus strand of RGDT01000259.1, from coordinate 1,093 downwards.
GTTGTTTTTGCTCGTACCGCTGTTGATTTGGCAGCGTGGTCGATATAAAGCTAATGCGCTCCTCTTTTCCGATTTACGTCTATTCGATGGACTGCCCGCTCGCGCGTCGTGGTTGGCTCGTCATGGTGCGTTCACGCTACGCAACGCGGCTTTGTGCAGTTTGATCATCGCCCTCAGCGGACCCCGATGGCCGGACCTGCGGACCCGTCTGGACACGGAAGGAATCGCGGTGATGCTGGCCCTGGACACGAGCGGGAGCATGAGCGAACGCGATTTCGATTTCGGCGGTGAGATGATCTCTCGTCTCGACGCTGTCCGTCGGGTGTTTCCTCCTTTTGTGGCCGGAGGTTCGTTGAACGGGCGACGCTTCGACGGACGTCCTACCGACCTCATCGGGTTGTTGCGGTTCGCAGGTCGTCCCGAGGTGATATGTCCGCTGACTTTGCAACATGAGACGTTGCTAGGGATGCTCGACACGCTGCGTCCCGACCCCGATCCAGGTACAAACCTGGCCGACGCGGTCACCTTGGGGTTGGCTCGTCTTCATACGGCTGGGCCGCGCCGTAAGTTGCTTGTGCTGCTGACGGATGGCGAGGATAACGAACGCCGTACCCGTTCGGGATGGTCGCCGCTCCAGACAGGAACACTGGCGAAGTCTTTGGGCGTCGTCATTTATACAATTGATGCGGGGCCTGATTCTTCTCAGGCTGCCCGGCTTCTGGCTCGGCAGACGTTGGAAGAATTGGCCGAGATGACCGGAGGCGTTTATCTACCGGTCAAGGATACCGCCGCCCTGGCCGATGCTTGCCAACGAATCGACCGACTAGAACGGTCGTCCATCGTCAGCTTTCAATACCGGCGGTATCATGAAGGTTATCCGTGGTTCGGCGTTACTGCGTTTGTCTTCTATGTATTGGCCGAACTGCTCGACCGGACTTTGTGGCGGCGAGTGCCCTGAACATGGAGCAGATCTTCGCTCATCCCTGGCTACTGGTCGCCCTGGTAACGCTGCCGCTTCTGGCGTTTGTCGGTCATATCGCTTCGCGCCGTCGTCGTCATGACTTGGAATGGTTCTTGTCCGCTCGCCGGGCGA
>RGDT01000258.1 GCA_009918525.1 Planctomycetia bacterium | reverse complement strand
GCTTGTGGGACGGCACACACAATCGTAGCCGAGATGGTGTCATTATCGCCAACGTTTACTGAGTCGAGACGTTCTGCTCCTTCGACAAACACATCCCTTCGACTAGCGCGCGGGGCGGTGATCGCGCTACTAATCTTCGGACTGGCGTTTGCTGGCTGGTGGGCAACTTCTTTTCGCTCCATTCCGGACGATGAGTCTCGATTTCTTCCCACCGATGCTGAATTGATTGCTCTCGGGCGGCCCGCGGAATTGTGGTCGATTGCCGTTGTTCGGGAGACATTCGGCAGGGGGACGGATAATCCTGTCAAGCGTTTTGCTGAGTGGACGGGGCTGCGGCCCGAGCAGGTTCACCGTTTCGCCTTGGTGGCCTATAGGCCGGCACAGCGACGAGTGTGGGCTGTCGTTAGGACGAATGAACCGATTGATACACCATTTTTCGAGCGATTGCCTGAGGCGACGTTCGGCAATTTTGGACGTCAGCGCTATGTGGTGGCTTCAACTCCGGACCAGCGGCGATTAGCTTACGCGATCGTTACGCCGCGTTTGCTCGTTCTTGGCGACGAGGAAAGCGTACGGTTGGCCCTGTCGATGCAAAACCGTCGTCTTGAGCCGTCGCAAGCGAATCCGTTAGCCACACTGACGAATTCGCACCAACTGGCGATCTCATTTATTCTCTCACCGGAATTTGGCGAACGGATCGAAGAAATGGCAGGCTTTGTTGGTGGGGCGGTGCGCGACCTCCGTGCCGCAACTCTCCGCGTTAACATAGATGCCAACGACCAGATTGTCGCGAACGCCGAATTGACACCGGACGAAAATTCTACCCGATTGGTTGCTACCCTCAAAAAGACACAAGCTCTGGCTGCGGTTGCCGGTCTGACTGGCAATTCTTTACTGGAGATGATCGGGAATAGCGAATTGCAAGACGACGGTAATAGAATCCACCTTCGGGCTGAAGGTCAAAGCGGTCGCATCCTGCCAGCGCTAGCGGAGTGGGCGAAAAAATTCCGCTGGTAACAACTAGGACACCAACTGCCGACCGCACGCCGCCGCGCCGATGAATCCGGCATCGGTGCCGAGCTGTGCGAACCGAACGCTGGTACGCTCTGCCGGAATCGAGAAAGCCAATTCGTTAACATGGTGTCGAATCCGGTGGAGGAAAGGTTCCCCAGCCGCCGTCATGCCGCCGCCGAAAACGATCATATCCGGGTCAATCGTGTGCATCACATTCATTGCACCGATGGCTAGGTAAATGGCTGTATCCTCGACAATCTGCGAGGCGAGACTATCGCCGCCCATCCAGGCCGTGAACACGTCACGCGCTGTGAGTTCGCCGGTCGTCTTCAAGACACCATGCAGCGACGAACCTGATTCGGGTTGATTCAATGCCTCGTAGGTTCGTTTGACCACGGCGGTTGCGCTGGCGTAGGCTTCCAGGCAACCCAAACGACCACAGCCACATCGGCGCGGCTGGGTCATCTCGATCTTCATGTGGCCCAGTTCCCCGCCGTGGCTATTACGGCCTTCCAATACCTTACCGTCGAGTACGATGCCGCCGCCAACGCCAGTCCCGAGGGTGAAGAACACAAGACTAGAAACGCCTTTGCCGGCACCTGCCCAGAACTCACCCAGAGCGGCCGCGTTCGCGTCGTTCTGAAAGGCGGTGGGCTTGCCAAACACAGCCGAGACATGCCTGCGTACCGGTACATTCTTCCAAGGTCGCAGATTCGGTGGATCGATGATCAGCCCAGCGGCAATATCCATCAGGCCAGGCGTAGCAACGCCGATAGCGTCGATGTCGTCCAGCCGCCGTTTCGCGGCGTGCACGGCTTCGCGGATTGTTTCGCACATCCGGTCCAGCCCGCGTTCTTGTCCCCGGCTCGCTTCGGTCGGTAAGCTCACGGAACTGAGCGGAACACCGGCGTCATCGACAACGCCGGCTTTCATTGCTGTGCCCCCAACATCCAATCCGACGAAGTAACGTGCCGTCATTTCGCGAACTCCTTGAACGCCTCAGCAACTTTGCCTTCCTTGACGTCTCCAGCGTGAAGATAGACGCCGAAGCGGAGTTTGAGGTGCTCTCCTTTGGCGAGCTTCACGAGATTGGAGTTGCCTTTGCGTCCGGGAAAGCTGCCGGCACGGCCGAAGGGGTTGGCAGCCATTAGGCCATAGCCTCGGGAATGCCAAGCGGTGTCGGTCGAATTTTTAGGGTCGGCGAAAAGGGCAACACCACCCACCGGGGCACCTTCGCCCAGCGGTCCACTGTAATCGCACCAATTAGCCACCTTGCCCCAGACTTCTTTTTCACCGGAACCGCCCTTGTCGTCGATCAAATGGCCGGACTTGCTTGTTTCCAGTGCAATAGTCTTACGAACGCGAACGCCGAGCGAGCCTTCCTTGGTATCGCCGAATGTCAGAGGGTACTGGCTGGCGTGAAGGTCAATGTCAAACACCAACAGATTGCGATTCTTGCCCATCGGGACGAGGCTAATCGTGCGTGTTTCGTCCAGGACTTTTTTTCCGCCCGGTTCGCGCCATTCATTTTTCATGATGGCTCGGTTACCCATGACAAGGGCGTCCACGCAGACTATTTTTCCATGATTCTTGCCTTCGGACCAGAAATCGACGCCTTTAACCCGCTTGTCGCCGCTCTTGACGTAATCCAACCCTTCGGGGATTACGTCACCGTGGCAAAACCACAGCGAGCGATGATGTGGGTGATCTTTCTTTTCATCGCCGATTTCTTCCGTGGGCCATGACCGCGTAACGGTGAGGTTCGGAATCGGGTTGAGCGGCCAGAGAATCGGCTTGGATAATTTATCGGAGGTCAATAAACGGGTGACGAGATGATCACCAGCGTAAAACTCAATCCCCGTATCGACTTGCTTCAATTTCGCGGCCGGTACGGCGTCGTCGGCTGCAGCCGGGAACGCCAGGACCAGTAGAGCGATGAAACCTCCCGTTGCACGCATGGGTATTCCTCGGAGAGAATAAAACTTCTGACGATTGGTCTATACCGCCACGCTACAAACGAGAAGGAGTCTCGACCGATGCGATCCAGTTTAAGTCTAGTTATCTGTGTGATGTTCGTTTCTGCTGCGTCCCCATGGGGAGCGCCGATCAGAGCCGGAAGCGATGGCGACGGCAAGTTGTGTGGTACAGTCGCCAACTCTCCAGGCTCTGATTGGTCGTTCGAGCCTGCCTTTACCTTACGCATCAAGTCGCTAGACGGGTTGATTGCTGATATGAGGCACTTATACCAGAAGGCAGGACGGGAAGAGGAGGGCAAGGCGTTTGAAAAGGCGATGCAGGCGCGCACGGGTCCCAAGGGGTTAGAGGGTGTCGATACCACCATGCCGCTGGGTTTCAGTGCCGCGGTGGACCCGAAGCTCGACCGTAGCCCCATGTTTCTTATGCTGCCCGTGGCGGATGAAACGACGTTCCTGAAATTTGTCGCATCGCTTGGAAATGAACCCCGCAAGCAAGATGATGGAAGTTATCGGGTCACCGTCGAAGGCGTACCTTTGATATCCATGGCTATGTTCCGCTTTGCACATGGCTACGCCTATGTCACGCTTCGCGTAACCGATGCAACCATCTTGCCCACCGCCGACAAACTTCCCAAACCGGAGATAGGATTGGGTAAAGGCACGGCAACGGCGTCCATGACCATCCACGTAAGCAGGGTTCCGATGTCGGTGCGAAAGTTGGCGGTGAGCTTTCTTGGGTTGCAATGGGGGGCGATGAAGGACGAGGAGAAAGACCCCGTCGGAGCCGCTGCCATTGACGACGCGACAGCACTTTTACGCTCGCTGTTAGAAGAGGGCGAGCGAATGACGATACAACTGGATCTCGACCCGAAAAAAGAGATTTTTACACTGGATACGTCGGTCACGCCGCGTAAGGGCACCGCAATGGCCAAAGACGTGAATGCACTAGGGGCGATGCGTAGTGCGGTCGCCGGGTTGTTGGTGAAAGATGCCTTACTGTCAGGTGTGTCTCATGTTTTATTACCCGAGCAGATGAAGAAGGCCGCCAACGCGGTGCTTGACGACACTTTTAAGAAGGGGATTGACCAGCTCCAGGAGCACGAGCGGGAAGTAATCGAACCCTTAATCAAAGCGGCGCTTCCTACTCTGCGAGCGGGTGGCTTCGACGGTGCCGTACAGATGAGCGGTCCTAGCAAGAACGGCAAATATCGTTTCGTCGTCGGGTTGGGACTCAAGGATGGATCCAAACTCGAACAGGCCGTTAAGGCAGCTCTGAAAAATATCCCAGAAAAATCGCGTCGCGGTATTTTAGTGGATGCGGAGAAAGCCGGAGTTGTGCCCATTCATCGGGTCGATCAATCAAAAGCAGACGTCAAGACGCGGGAACTGTTGGGTGACGGCCCCGCCTATTTTGCGTTTCGAGATGATGCTCTATTTTTGGCTGCGGGGGAATCCGCGCTCGAAGCATTACGCGAGACTTTGGCAGTCAAGACAGTCACGGCGACACCGTTGCGTCTGCAGGTGGGAATCAACGCGCTGGCAGTGTTGTTATCGCTGGTTGATCCAACGATGAAAGATGCACCTCAAGCAGCCAAAGAAGCGTTCAAGGGCAAAGTTAGTGATCGCGTCACCTTGGAAATAACAGGAGGAGATCAAGTCGCGATGCGTCTGACGATGCCCACAGCGGTTCTCACCTTTGCAGGGGCGTTAGATCGACTGCGGAAGTAAGCGACTGAAAAAGCCGATCACCCAGTTTAAGAAGAAGAAGACCCGCAAAGACACGAAGAATCCAGAGAAAAAGAGCGAAAAATCAATTTAGCTAGTCTCGTTCTCTTGATCTTTCGCGTCTTTGCGGTACATCAGTTTTCTCAGCCAATTTACGGTTTAAGCGAATAGTTCTCGAATCGCTCGTCCGCCATCGGTGATTGGTACCGGGCGAGGACCGTCGTAGAGTTCCTTGGTCGGGTCGATGCCCATGGCGGCGCAGATAGTCGCCAGGAAATCAGGGATGGTCACTGGGCGTTCCACAATTTTTTTCGAAAGCTCGTCTGTCTGGCCGACAACAACGCCGTGACGTAACCCGCCACCCGCGAGTACCATGGTATAGCCGCGTGACTGATGACCGCGACCTCCACCCGCGTCGAACTCAGGCGGTCGGCCGAACTCAGTGGCAATAACCACAAGGACACGGTCAAGATTGCCGCGTCTCTCTAGATCGCCCAGAAGAGTCGAGACGGCATTATCGAGTCCCTGGATGAGCAGGTGTTGTTTGCGTTGTCCGTCGTTGTGGGTGTCCCATCCGGTTCCATTAACGAAGTTAAGATTGAACGACACTTCGACGAATCGAACGCCGGCTTCGACCAATCGACGGGCGACTAGACAGCGTTGCCCGAACTCTTCACCGTAGCTTTGACGCAAGGTAGCCGACTCAGTGCGCAGGTCAAACAGTCGAAGAAATTCGGGACCGGCCAGACGTTGGAACTGGGTCAAGGCTTCATCTTGCGGCGCGGTGGCAGGATCACGTCGGGCCGCGCTGCGCACCTCGTCGAGCAAGGCGCGACGGCGGCGGATGCGTTCGGCCGATAGTGTCTCGGCAGCAGCAAAGCCAACCGGGCCGTCCTGTAGTTCGGTCACGTTCAGATAGCCGCAACGCGGTCCCAGGAAGCCGGGTGCCCGCGAG
>RGDT01000257.1 GCA_009918525.1 Planctomycetia bacterium | reverse complement strand
TATTCATCGACGACTTAGAGCCAAACATCGAAGCGGCCCGCAGAGAGGGTTGGCGTGTGATATTCTATCGTAGTGGGGTGGACCTGCCCGCTGCCCTGGCGGAACACGGCGTATCGTGCGTTCGACCCGCTTAACGAAATGAGAATAACAATGAATCCGATTCAACAGGTTGACCCAGAAGTTTGGGGGGCCATTGCCGACGAGGAACGTCGCCAACAAACCGGGTTGGAGATGATCGCCAGTGAAAACTATACGAGTACCGCCGTCCTGGCGGCTCAAGGTTGCGTCCTGACCAATAAATACGCCGAGGGCTACCCTGGTCGTCGATACTATGGCGGTTGTGAGTTTGTCGATGTCGTCGAACGTCTTGCTATAGAACGTGTATTAAAGCTCTTCAGCGCGGAAGCAGCCAACGTCCAACCGCATAGCGGAGCGTCGGCCAATATGGCGGTCTACTTCGCGTGTCTGGAACCGGGTGATACCATTCTGGCGATGAATCTCGCGCACGGTGGACACCTCACGCACGGTATGCCCCTCAATTTTTCCGGCAAACTTTATCGTGTCATCAACTATGGTGTTCGATCCGACACAGAGCAAATCGACTATGATCAGGTCGCCACCTTGGCTCGCGAACATAAGCCCAAGTTGATCGTCGCCGGGGCCAGTGCCTATTCACGAGTGATTGACTTCGCCCGGTTTGCGGAAATTGCTCGCGAGAACAAGATTTTGTTCATGGTGGACATGGCCCACATCGCGGGACTGATCGCTGGAGATCAGCACCCTAGCCCCGTTCCTTGGGCCGATTTCGTGACTTCCACGACACACAAGACGCTACGTGGCCCAAGAAGCGGCTTCATCATGTGCAAAAAAGACTGGGCTGCAAAAATCAATCAGGCGGTTTTCCCCGGAATGCAGGGCGGTCCTTTGATGCACGTCATCGCAGCTAAAGCGGTCGGATTTGGCGAGGCACTAAAACCATCGTTCAAGTCGTATGCCGCCCAGACGATAGCCAACGCTCGCACGTTGGGTCACGAACTGATGCGTCGGCAATTCCGTCTGGTTTCGGGTGGAACTGATAACCATCTGGTTCTCGTCGATGTCAACTCTCGCGGTCTGAACGGAAAACTTGCCGAAAAAGCACTGGATCACGCCGGCATCACGGTCAATCGCAACGGTATTCCCTTCGACACACGTCCACCGCTCGATCCGTCAGGGATTCGCATCGGGACGCCGGCTCTGACGACGCGCGGAATGCGCGAAACGGAAATGCGCCAGATCGCCGCCTGGATTGGCGAGGTCCTTGCTGCCCCGGAAGACGCGGCCGTTCATCATCGGGTTCGTGCGGCTGTCCTGGAATTGTGCAAACACTTCCCTGCACCCGCTGATGCTCTGTAGTGTAAAGGCGATCGAGCATTCTGCCGGAGCGGGAAGTCAGGGACTTCTCGCTCGTTGACACGACTCGCAGGGGTGTGCGCCGTTAACATTTCAACCGGCGACCGTCCACGCCACAAATGTGTACAAAGCCACACCCACGAGAAAAATCGCCGTTATGATCGTCACGACGATTCGCGCGGCGAAGAGGTCCTCGTTTTGAAAGTTACGCTTTTCATCGGTGGTGAATGGAAAAGCGGAGTGCCCCGTTGGCTCTGATTCGTGCATTGTCTCGATTCTCCCCTTGTCGCCTTCTTCGCTGATATACCCCGGTCTAACCATTTACGCAACCCCTGACACAATACGACCAAAAACTTGAATCTTTTTGGTCGGACTGCTCAAGATTCTTTCTGGAAAAGTCGATACATCCGCTACAGATCTTTCTTGGGACGCAAATGCTTGCACGACGACGGCCACGCCGAACGTCGCGCCCATATCGCACGGTAGGGGGTAAGACCGATGGGCACCGGATTCTTAGCGTGGGCTTGCCTGCTGCTGGCGACCGGAGCGGGTGACACCGACATCGTTCATTTCAACATGCGCGGCTTTCAAATTCCCGTGCGTATTGATCCCAACCGCCGCGCCGAGGTTCACGAACTCATTCTATATCTGTCCAAAGATGCGGGCAGAACCTGGGAAATAGCGATGCGTTTGTCGCCTGATAAACCCGGCTTCGATTTCATGGCCAGCAACGACGGCATGCACTACTTTAGTATCGCCGTTGTTGACAAACGTGGCGTGCAGGAACCCGCCGATGTCTACAAGGCTCCCGTCGGTCAGAAAATCCTGATCGACACAACCAAGCCTCTTGTCAAAATCCTCGCGGCCGAACGAGTTGGCGACGAAGTCCAGGTCAGCTGGGAAGCTCAGGACGAGCGGCCTAACTGGAGTACCATGAAGCTCGAATATCGAGTGGGTGCTACTGCCGGAGGCCTGTGGACTCCGCTACCGATTACCCAACCGGGCGAACGAGGTAATCTACGGTTTCGACCGGGGCTACCGGGGGAAGTCGTCCTTCGGCTGAGTTTGCAAGACATGGCCGAGAACTTGGGGACAGTAGAGCAGGTCGTTTCGGCGACAACTGCCGCCCCCGTGACGCCGGTGTCAGGCTTTACTCCTCCGGGAACGGTGCCGCCGCCCTCCTCGATTCCTCCGGCTCCGCGTGCTGACATGACGGCCCTACCGGGGATCGGAAGTACTCCCGTAACGCGACAGGATGCCATACCGCCCGCACCTGCGCCGTATACACCACCGACATTCAGCGGATCGGCCAGTACGCCGGCCACTCCCAACTACGGCACGACGCCAAGCTTTAATGCGAGTTCGACGACGGGATATTCGGGCTCCTCATCCATGAGTCCGCCAGCGGCCACGCCAATGCTTTCGTCCCGCGGCGCACTGCCCGAGGTGCAGATCGTCAACAAGAAGGAAGCAAAAATCGCCTTCGACGTGTCGCGGTTTGGCCCCTCTGGTCTAGGTAGCGTCGAAGTCTACGTTACCACGGACGAGGGCAACACCTGGAGCGAAATGAAGATCAACGGCGGTGTTCAACTTCCAATGCCCAGTGAACTGCGCGGTAATGTGCCGGTGACGGGATCGGTATCGGTGAATTTGCCGCGGGACGGTCAAATCTACGGTATCTATCTCATCGTGCGGAGCCGAGCAGGTTTGGGTCGGCCCAAGCCGCAATCGGGCGATGCTCCCCACATCCGCCTGGAACTGGATACCACGCCCCCCGAGGCCGTGCTGCATATGCCCAAGCCGGACACCTCACGATCGGATACGATGGTCTTCACCTGGAGGGCCGACGATCGCAATATCGCTCCGAATCCGATCACCCTGCAATGGGCGGAACGGCCGGACGGACCCTGGGAGTTCATCGGCGAACCGCAGTTACCAAACACTGGAAGTTATTCGTGGCAAGTGCCGGAGCGAATTCCGCCACGGGTATACTTGCAACTGACCGTACGCGACCGAGCCGGTAACGCAAGCCAAGCACGCACCCCCGAGCCAGTACCACTGGACACCCGGATCCCGGAACTGTCGGGCGTGCGCCTAAGCAAATAACCAATTCTTATCGAAGATTGTCCACCGGGCGGCGCATTCAATTGCGTCGCCCATTCCCTTTTTTCCGCACGCACGGCAAATGTGTGCTAGACTGAAAGAGTATGCTGCCGCAAATACTACGTCTGACGACCGAGCCTGCTCGGTTTTGCCGACGCTGACGATTCCGGCGCTGCTAAGGCTCTTGCGAGTGGTCAGGTTCGTTTGCACCGAACACCCGGAGAGGAATAATCCGAATGTCAATGATTACCTCTGTCATCCATCGGGAACCGTTGTCCGCCTCGTTGGATCGTGATGCCTGCATCGTACAGCTTTACCCCACAGGGCCAGGCATGGGTGTTCGTCATCGGCTGGCTAAACGGTCGGTGATTATCGGTCGGGGCAGTGATTGCGACATCTATATCAGCGATGATTCCGTCAGTCGTCGTCATGCTCGTATCTATCCTACTCGCAACGGTTTTTTCGCCGAAGACCTGAAAAGCACCAACGGTACCTTCGTTAATCGCCAGCAAGTCACCGAGAGTCGAATTGCCGACGGCGACTATTTGCAGGTGGGGAACTGCATCTTTCGGTTTTTGGCTGGTTCAAATATCGAACAGGAGTATTACGAGGAAATATATCGGCTGACGATACTCGACGCACTGACGGATATTCATAATAAACGCTATTTGGAGGAATTTTTGGATCGCGAATTGGCGAGATCGATTCGCTATCGGCGTCCCTTATCACTGATTATGTTTGATGTAGATCATTTCAAATCGATCAACGACCGAATCGGTCATCTAGGTGGCGATTTCACCCTTCGCGAGGTAGCGTCGCTCATTAAGCAAACCGTTCGGCGTGAAGAACTATTTGCACGTTATGGTGGTGAAGAATTCGCGATTGTTCTACCGGAAACAACATTGAACGAAAGCGTCGAAGTCGCGGAGCGAATCCGGCGTCGGGTCCAAACGCATTTATTTGAATTTGAATCCAAGTCTTTTTCGCTGACGGTGAGTCTGGGTGTGACTTCGACGATGGGCGACCGGCCGATCACTTTCGTTGATCTCTTCCGTGAGGCGGACCAGAATTTATACAAAGCGAAACAATCGGGTCGAAATCGCGTGATTTGGTAAGAGTGCCGCGTCATCGCTATGAATGTTTCAGAAGGAGAACCACTCATGAGCGAAAAAGCGACCTTTGGGGCGGGCTGTTTCTGGGGCGTCGAAGCTGCTTTTCGCCGTATCCCCGGCGTCATCTCGACGGCCGTCGGATACTGCGGCGGGAGCGTTGACAATCCTAGCTACAAGTTGGTGTGTACCGATACAACGGGACATGCAGAAGTCGTGGAAGTGGAATTCGATCCCACGCGGGTCACCTACGAGCAATTGTTAGAGGTGTTTTGGGAAAACCACGATCCGACGCAACTCAACCGGCAGGGACCTGATTTCGGCTCGCAATATCGTTCGGTAATCTTCTGCCACAGCGACGCCCAACGACAAACCGCTGAAGTATCAAAAACCGCACGACAGTCGAGTGGAAAATACCGTCGTCCGATTGTCACCGCCATCCAGGCCGCCCTCCCGTTCTGGCGGGCGGAAGAATATCATCAGCAGTATTTGGAAAAACGCGGTCTAACCAGCTGCCATATCTAAGTCGTCGTCGCTGTACTCTACAGATCGTTTCCAGGGGGAATCCTCCCCCTATATTTCATTCCACTGCGGGAAGCGCGGCCGTCGCTAACGCTTCCGGCTCCGACTTCCTATTCTGACTCTCAGCCTTATTCATTTTCAGGAGTGAACTTCGATGGCCGATACCTCCTCAACCACGTCGCCCAGGCCGCTGATGCCAGGGAATAGTACCGCTGAATTCACCTGGCGAGCTGTCTTGCTCGGCACCCTGCTGGGGCTGGTCTTCGGAGCCAGTTCGCTATATCTGGTCTTGCGGGTCGGTATGACGGTTTCCGCGAGTATACCCGTGGCGGTGTTGGCCATCACTGTCTTTCGTGGACTTTGGCGGGCATTGGGCCTTCGCTCGGCAACCATTCTCGAAAACAACATTACCCAGACTGCCGGTAGTGCAGGCGAATCCATCGCCTTCGGAGTCGGCGTCACGATGCCCGCTCTGTTGTTGATCGGCTTTGAGATGACCATCGAACGCATCATGGTCGTTGCATTGCTCGGTGGCGTGCTGGGA
>RGDT01000256.1 GCA_009918525.1 Planctomycetia bacterium | reverse complement strand
ACGCCGCGATTTTGCTCCGTTGATTGACATTGCTTTGGGTCCGGTAGCTCAACGGTTTCTGGTTCGCGATTCATCCGCATTGGAACAGGCTCTGAGTCGGGGCGAACCTCTGCCCGGTCGCGTTTCTTTCCTCCCGCTCAATGGCACACGACCAGCCGCTCTGGAAGACCCATCCGACCATCCCGGACTAGCTGCCTTTGCCGAGCGTGTTGTGCGTTGTGATGTACCGGGCCTAACGGAACGGCTGCTAGGAACGACACTGCTCGTCCGCGACCTACGGGCCGCTCGCGAAATTCTTGCTGAGGCTCCGGGTTATCGCTGCGTAACGATGAGCGGGGAACTTCTGGAAGCCGACGGCACCTTGACGGTTGGCAGCGCAGCGGCCGAGGCAGGTATCATTTCGAGACGTAGCGAGTTACTCGAACTGCGGGAGGAAGTACGGCGAACAGATCGACGACTCGCTGCGTTGGAACGTGAATCCATAATTCTACGAGAAGCGGTAGCAACGGCAGAGGAACGTGCCGAGCGAGCGCAAACGGAGTTGGACAAGCTCGCGGAACAAGCCCAAGAAGCTCGCTGGCGTGTGACTCAGCATTCACAACGTCGCGAAGCACTAGCCGCCGAGGTCGCACTCAGCCGAAGCGAGGCAGACGGCCTAGAAGAAGAGATCGACCGGTTGCAGGACGCCTATGCCGAGGCTTCGGGGCGTTACGAACAAGCGGAAAACGAGGTGCGCATCGCACGACAACGACTAGAGCAAGCCGAACGCGAAGCTCGAGTTTTGGAGGTGGAACGTAACGCCGCCCGACAACAGGCCACCTCCGACCGCGTTGCCTTGGCCAAGGTTCAAGAGCGGTTGTCGGCTCTGCGTGCCGGACGCAAACAACGTGAGGCCGATCTATCAGCGAAAAGGATGGAGGGCGAGCAGGCCGCCACACGATTGAGCGAGTTAATGACGCGACGCGATGAGTTCACCGTCTCCCTCCTCCGAGCGTCTTCGGCCTTGGCTGGCTGGTATTGGCGTCTGGAAACCGCCGAACGCACACACCGCGACGGGCAGCACTTGCGGACTGGATTGCGTCAACGTCGGCAGGCCTTAGATCTACGGACGCAGGCCTGGCGGTCGCTGTGGCAGGAGAAACAGCGAGCGGCCCACGAGCGGGAGTTGATACTGGCCAGCCTAACCCAAACCCGGGATGGTCTCGTCTCTCGTTTATCTGAGGATTATCAGATTGATCTCGCAGCAATATATCGTGAAGCGTTGCAAGCCGGGGATGTTTTAGCGCCCACCGGCCGCGACCCGGCGACGGGAGAATCGACAACGGCGGCGGACGAAATCATCGAGTTGCGTCGATTGCTGACGAAGTTGGGCAGCGTAAATCTGGACTCACTGACGGAATTGACAGAAGTGGAGACCGAGTTTGCCGGTCTAAAGGAGCAATACGACGACTTGATGGAAGCCCGCCGGGAGTTGGACGAGATCATCGGGCGGATAAACGACGACAGCCGGAAGCTGTTTATGGAAGCGTTTGAGGCAATCCGAAGGCATTTCCAAGAGTTGTTCCGCAAGCTATTTGGCGGCGGACAGGCCGACATTATTTTGGAAGACGGGATAGACATCCTAGAAAGCGGAATTGAAGTGATGGCCCGACCACCCGGCAAGGACTTACGCGGCATCTCGCTGATGTCCGGCGGTGAGAAGACGATGACGGCGGTAGCTCTGTTGCTCGCGATTTTCCGCAGCAAGCCATCACCATTCTGCATTTTGGACGAAGTGGATGCGGCATTGGACGAGGCAAATGTCGGCCGTTTCACCGGGGTGTTGAAGGAGTTCCAGGAAGCATCGCAGTTTATCCTCATCACCCATCACAAGCGGACGATGGCGGCGTGCGATGTGCTGTGCGGTGTCACGATGACCGAGCCGGGCGTGAGCAGTCGCTACGCCGTGCGGTTCGAGGATTGGCCCGACGACGAACGCAAAGCAGCGTAAACCGATCTCGCTAACATGCCTACATTCCCCCCAGGATTTCGTCAGCTTCTTAGATCGTGCGGATAAACGGATCTGTTAGCCATCCCCCGGCGATTTTGTCAGCGTCGGAAATGGTAGCGACGGCCAATTTCATACCAATGTTCCTGAGCCTCGCGCAGTGCTGCACTATTCGCATCCAATAGAGCCGGAAGCGTGAACGACGGCGCTTGCAGAACGTGCCGTCGGTAATGCTTCCGGTGCTGATGGCTGCAGAACTCACCGTCGCTGATGGAAGGGGGTGCGCAGGAGGTGTTCGCCGTTTTGCAGGACACGGATCTGTGGTTGCTGATGCTTGACGATAACCCATTTGTAGCGGACACCATAGACAAGACCGAAATCTCACGTTCGATGGGTGTTTTTTGATCGAACTACTTTGCGTATTCTGGACCTGACATGCTCGCGTTGCCAGACAAGAACAGCCAAAATCACCCGATTACAGGCGTTGGATACCTTCCCGATTGTCGTTATACCAACGAAAGTACGCCGCTGACTCCGCTGGAATGTTCCACTACTTGTGGTCCGCACTATCGATTTGCGTACGCTACGGTTACCTTCGTCCCTTTCGGCCCGATCAAGAGCGTGGTATTATTAAATTGGGTTTTGACCAAGAGGGCCGCATCATGCTGGACACAAAAACAATCCTAATAGTAGACGACGACGTCGAATTGAGCGACGGGCTGCGGGCGGTCCTCGAACGCCAAGGCTTTCGCGTCATCCAAGCACGTGATGGGCATCAAGGTAAACAGGCCGTCTATGCTCAGCGCCCCGATCTAGTCATTCTCGACATGATGATGCCGCGGATGGGGGGTTATCCCGTGCTAGAACACTTCAAAGACAAGGCCGATGCGCCGCCGATTATCATGATCACCGCCAACGAAGGTAGTCGGCACAAAGCCTACGCTGAATACCTGGGCGTTATCGACTATATCCGCAAACCCTTCGCTATGGAGCGACTCTTGGAAGCCGTCGAACGCGGATTACGCGGCCCGAACGCAGAGACGCCACCGGAGACGACGTGAGCGAGTTCGCCTTGGCCGCATCGGTCTTGTTGGCCCGTCCGAGCGATGATGCGATTTTCCTGGTGCATCGTTCAGCTTCATTGCGGTTCATGGGCGGTTTTGTGGCGTTGCCCGGAGGTAAGGTTGATCCCGCAGATACCGATATTCGCTACTGCGCGGCTCGCGAACTATTTGAGGAAACCGGCGTACTGCTCGGCAACACTACCGTCAATCCTTCCGACCTTCGCCGCGCTGTTTTGGCAGGTCAGGCTAAGGTGCCCGACATCGCCGAGGAATTATTGCAACCTGCCGGGCGTTTGATCACACCGCCTTTTTCTCCCATGCGATTTGATACGTCGTTTTTCGTCGCTCTCCTACCGCCTGGTCAGATAGCCGAAGTTTGGCCCGGTGAACTCGATAGCGGTGAATGGTGGCACATACGCGATGCTCTGAACGCCTGGAAACGCGGAGAACTACTTCTTTCGCCGCCCACTTATAGTATTTTAGAATTGATTAGCGACCATCGATCGCACGATTGGGCTGGCCTGCTGCAGCGCGAATTAGACCTAGTTGCCACTCGTCGCGTTCCGCCTATCTGGTTCAGTCCTGGTGTGCGGATGATCCCTCTGGACTGTGCCGGATTACCACCCACACAATTTATGAATTCGTTCATCGTGGGGACGGGGCCACGCATTCTGTTTGATGCCGGTCCCGCTGATCCTGGTGAGCAAGAGGCTTTGTTGGAGGAAGCGGCCGGCGTCCAAGGGGTGATATTGACCCATCACCACCCCGACCATGTTGGGGCAGCCCAGCGGGTACGCGATGAACTCGGGATTCCCGTGTGGAGTCATTTCGACGCGGCAGGTCGATTGCCGGGTCTAACCATCGACCGCTTCATTGATGACGGAACCATCCTGAGCCTGGGAGAGCTGGAATTGCACGTCCTTCACACTCCCGGCCATGCAGCAGGACATCTAGCCTTCTGGGAACCGAAACATCGCTTGTTGTTCGCAAGTGATTTGGTTTCGACGGTTTCTTCATTGATCATCGCTCCCGACGATGGTGATCTCGCGACTTACATCGCTTCGTTACATCGCATACAGGAGTTACCCGTTCGGCTATTACTGCCTTCGCATGGCCCACCAACGACGCGAGGACATGCATTGATCAACCGAACGCTGGAACATCGTGCTCGGCGTGAAGAACAACTACTCGTCGCTCTTGCTGCTGGAAAACGAGACATACGCGAACTGGCTCTGGAGCTATACCGGGGATCGACCGAGGAAACGCTCCGGCTGGCTGAATTACAAATTGAATCGGGTTTGATCAAACTTCGACGCGAAGGTCGTCTCTGATCGCCTTAACCATCCTGCGCGTCATGCAATCTCCCTATACTGGTCGAGAACGCCCGATTGATCACTGGAGAGGGAACCCCGATGAAGTGGATGCTTTTGACTGGTGTCGTGGTGATGCTGGTTTTGATGGCGAGAGCAGCCGAGGAGAAGGTGAGTTATCCCACCACAAAGCGGTCGGACTTCACCGAGACGCTGCATGGTGAAAAAGTGGCCGATCCCTATCGTTGGCTTGAAGACGATGTACGCAAATCCAAAGATGTCGAAAATTGGGTTGCCGACGAAAACAAGGTGACTTTTGGCTATCTGGAAAAGATCGCGGCTCGCAAACCGCTCCAGAAACGGCTCACGGATCTATGGAATTACGAGCGCTATTCCGCGCCGTTCAAAGAGGGTGGACGCTATTTCTTTGCTCGCAATGATGGTCTGCAAAACCAGAGCGTTCTCTACACCATGGATACTCTGGATGGCAAGCCACGTCTCTTGTTGGATCCCAACAAACTAAGCAAGGACGGCACCATCGCGTTGACTGGCTTCGAGGTCAGCCCGGATGGTAAGCGGGCTGCCGTTAGTCTGTCGGAAGCGGGCAGCGATTGGCAGAATATTAAAGTGCTCGACATTGAGACGGGGCAATTTCTCGACGACGACCTGAAATGGGTCAAGTTTAGCGGCATGTCATGGACCAAAGATGCCCGCGGCTTTTTCTACAGTCGCTATGATGAGCCCGAAGGTGGTTCCAAGTTTACGGGTGCGAACAAGTTTCAAAAGGCGTATTTCCACACCGTTGGTAAGGCGCAGAAAGACGATACCCTGGTTTACGAACGCAAAGACCAACCGGATTGGAGCTTCAGCGTTGCTCAAACCGATGACGGCAAATATGAATTGAAAACGACCCGGAAAGGGACCGACGCCAAGTATCGCGTGGCCTTTCGCGAAGCGGGTAAAACAGATTTCATCGATATTGTCGATGAGTTCGCCAACGAATACAGCTTCATCGACAACGCCGGCCCTATCTTCTATTTCAAGACCGATCTGAAAGCACCGTTAGGCCGGGTAATCGCGATTGACATTCGCAAACCGAAGCCTGAGGACTGGATGGAACTCATTCCCCAAGCGCCGGAGAAACTCGGCGGGGTGGGCCTAGTGGGCAATCTCTTTGTGTGCAGCTACCTGAAAGATGTACGTAGTGTCGTAAAGTGCTATACCCCCGAAGGTAAATTGGTTAGGGAAGTTGAGTTGCCGGGCATCGGTTCGGCCGCCGGATTCGGCGGTAAACGGGCCGAGAAGGAGA
>RGDT01000255.1 GCA_009918525.1 Planctomycetia bacterium | reverse complement strand
GATGAACCTGACGAAATTGATCTCACGACACAAATCGAAAATTCGTTGGACGAGTACCGCCGTCTGTGGAGTCAACTACCCCCATCCACACAGCCCGAACGCGAGTTAGCCGTCGAGCACATCATCCGCTTTCTCGAAAGGCAATTGGTCAAACCCTGCCAGGAATTCGAATCATTTAACACCCGCCTTATCGAGAGCGCCGCGTCCGACCACCAAAGCGCACTACGTTGGCTTGCCTGGGGAATGGCAGGGATAGCAGCGCTGGCAATGGCGATGGGGACACTGATCGGCTACGGAATTACACGGGCTATGCGCCGAACCATTGGCCGTTTGGCCGTGCAGATACAAGACGCGGCGGGCAAGATGGGCGATGCTCCACGAATCGTCATCACCGAAGGCAGCGACGTTCAGGAACTCCATGCCCAGGTTGATCGACTCTCGATTCGGATCGAGACGGTGGTCCAGGAACTCCAGCAACGCCAACGAGAAGTCCTCCGCGCTGAACAACTCGCTGCGGTCGGGCAACTGGCGGCCGGTGTGGCTCATGAAATCCGTAACCCCCTGACGAGCATCAAAATGCTCGTTCAGGCCGGGTTAGAGGACGGCGTATTACCGGCCGAGGACCTCAGGGTGATCGAGCCGGAAGTGCGGCGGATGGAGCGAAGCCTACAGACCTTCCTCGACTTTGCCCGTCCACCCAAACCCGAACGCCGTCGCACGGGCTTAAACGATATTGTGCGTCACGTGATCGGGCTGATCCAGGGCCGCGCCGCAAAGCAGCGAGTTCAGCTAACTACGATGCTCCCCGACGAAGAAGTATGGTTGATCGCTGATGCACAGCAGCTACAGCAAGTTCTAATCAATCTGGCACTTAACTCCCTGGATGAGATGCCTCACGGCGGCGGGATCCAATTTGCCGTTCACACCTTCCAAAACGAGGCCATCATCCAGGTTGCCGACGACGGCCCAGGCTTATCCAGAGAAATAGCAAGCCGCTTGTTCGAGCCATTCGCCAGTAGCAAGTCAACAGGGATGGGGCTTGGGTTGGTGATCTCCCGTCGGATTGTGGAAGATCACGGTGGTACTATCACGGCGGCTAATCGCTCTCAAGTCGGAGCCTTGATGACGGTTCGTTTACCCGGTTGCTTGGAGCCTCAATGTCCACCTTGCTGATTGTTGATGACGAGGCCGCCATTCAGCACGCCTTTATCCGAGCTTTTCGCGACGAAGGCATCAACCTTACTCGTGCTTCCCGAGCCGATGAGGCTGCTGACGTCTTCACACGCGAGCGGCCCGATGTTGTTCTCTTAGATATCAAGTTGCCCGATGCCTCGGGCCTTGAGACGTTCCAGCGACTCAAGGCCATCGATGCTCGCGTACCCATCATCCTCATCACTGGCCATGGCACCAGTGAACTTGCCATCGAAGCGATGATGCACGGGGCGTATGAGTACCTCGTGAAACCCTTGGAACTGGAAGAGATACGCAAAACAGTCAGTCGGGCTGTCCGATCTAGTCAAATGATGCGTGTACCGGCCTCCTTGCCACAAAGTGCGGAAACCGATGCACCTGGTGACTTGCTCATCGGTCGCTGCGCCGCCATGCAAGAGGTTTACAAGGCCATTGGTCGAGTCGCAGGGCAGACGGTGACGGTCCTTCTTCGGGGCCAGAGCGGTACCGGCAAGGAATTAATCGCCCGGGCCATCTACCAACATAGTGCCCGAGCCACCAAGCCTTTCCTCGCCATCAATTGCGCGGCCATTCCAGAGACTCTGCTGGAAAGCGAGCTTTTCGGTCACGAGCGTGGAGCGTTCACCGGAGCGGATCGCAAGCGGGTGGGTAAATTCGAGCAATGCCACGGGGGGACGCTGTTTCTCGACGAGGTCGGGGAGATGTCGCCGCTCACCCAGGCGAAGATGTTGCGCGTGATTCAGGAACAGCGATTCGAGCGAGTCGGCGGAACCGAGACGGTACAAACCGATGTTCGATTGATCGCGGCCACCAATGCCGATCTCGAAACCCTGGTGGAGGAAGGGAAATTTCGGCGCGACCTATACTTTCGGCTCAACGTCTTCTCGATCGTTCTGCCGCCGTTGCGAGAAAGGGGCAGTGACTTACGGATGTTGGTGGAGCATTACCTGGGAAGGTTTTCCAAGGAATTAGGCAAGCCCGTAGCCGGCGTAGCTCCCGACGCGATGGCGATTCTGGAGAGCTATTCTTGGCCGGGCAATGTGCGTGAGCTGCAGAGCGTGCTCAAACAGGCCGTATTGCAAATGCGCGGAATCGTTCATCGAGCCTAGTGAGTTTTTTGATTGGGATGCGTTTGTACGTCAGCGATTGGAGGCGGGTACTCGTGAACTGTATGCAGAAGCTTTAGAGCGAATGGAACGCGAAATCCTCATCCGTGTGCTTCGACATACGGCGGGAAACCAAGTACAGGCGGCACAGGTATTGGGCATCACGCGAGGCAGTTTGCGTAACAAGATTCGCACGCTGGGAATCAGGCTCGGGCGGTCGGTTAGCACCGAGGAGGGCGACCAGGGGTGATGATGGACGTTGCACGCTCAGCGTGGTCGCGACTCTGTCAGATCCGCAAGGCGAGCGGGTGGTGTCAACACCGCGGTTGTCGCTTAGAAACAACTACCGGGGTGTTGACCCGACCCGCTCGCCCGACTGTCGGGGCATTGACATACCTCGCTCGTTTGCGGTTTTGAGTCACATCCGACTCGCGAATTTTAATTCCGGCATTGTATTTGCTTGGATTGACTCATCCTATCGGTCCCGAGGAAACGGGGGGTGAGTATCGTGTCGGAATCGAGTCCATCTGCTATCAAAACGCCTAAGCCGAACCTGCGAGCGGATATTCTCTCCGGGTTTCTTGTCTTTCTTATCGCTATGCCGTTGTGTTTGGGCATCGCCAAAGCCAGTGAGTACCCTCCGATTGCAGGGATTTGGACGGCTGTGATCGGTGGATTGTTGACTACATTTCTCAGTAACTCGCAACTGACGATCAAGGGACCAGCCGCAGGGTTGATCGTTGTCGTTGCCACTTCGGTCGTTTCGTTGGGTGAGTATGCACTACCGAAACTGCCGGAAGAGGAAATCGCTCGATTAGAAGCGTCCGGGAAGTCAGAACAAGAGATCCAGAAAGAGCTGCAAGTACGACAGATTCGCATGGGGTATCCGTTGGCCCTAGGTTGCGCGGTCATTGCCGGAGTGATCCAAACGCTATTAGGTCTGTTCAAGGGAGGCAACTTAGGCGAACTCGTTCCGCTAACTCCGGTGCATGGGATGCTTGCCTCGATAGGAATCACGATCATGGCCAAATCGTTGTTTCCCATGCTGGGGATGCCTGCCGCTCCGTCGAGTTGGACACCGCTCGAGTTGATTCGGCATCTCCTTGGATTCGGTCCTGATCCGTCGCTGGTTCCGCCATTGACGCAGATAAACCTAACGGTTGCTGCTGTGGGTTTTCTGAGTCTCGTGATCCTGATTGCGTTTCCGTACCTCAAGGTACTGGTCAAACCGCTCGCCGCTGTTCCGGCCCAGGTTTTTGTGCTGGCTGTAGCGATACCGCTCGGGTTGGTGTTGAATCTAGAAGGGGTTGGCAAGTCGGCCGGTTTGACGACGATGGTTTCTGTCCCAAATATCATTTACAGCGATAACCCATTGAATGCCCTTCGTGGAGCGTTTACTTTTCCAGATTTTTCAGCGGTCTTGTCATTGCCGGGCTTGGTGGCTGTTTTGATGTTTTGTCTAATCGCGAGTATCGAATCGCTCTTGAGTTCGCAGGCTATCGATCTGATTGATCCCTGGAAAAGGAAGACCGATCAAAATCGCGATCTAATGGCGACAGGCATCGCGAATACGTTATGCGGATTGGTCGGAGCGCTCCCGATGATTTCTGAGATTGTGCGAAGCAAGGCAAATATCGATAACGGAGCTTGCACCAAATATGCTAATTTCTTTCATGGGTTATTTCTGCTCGCGTTCGTGTTGTTGTTGCCGATGGTGATTAACATCATCCCATTAGCGGCTCTGGGGGCTATGCTGGTTTTCGTTGGATTCCGCTTGGCGTCGCCCAAAGAATTCTTCCATACCTTTCAAATCGGCATAGAACAGTTATTGGTGTTTATCACAACGATTATTGTTACACTCTCGACAGACCTATTGATTGGCGTTTTTTCTGGTATTGCGTTAAAAGCGGTGATCCATCTGATTTTCGGTGCTCCTGTGCGATCATTTTGGATGGCCGACGTTGTAATAGCGGAGCGTAATGGGGATGTCCCGGTGACCATCTCTGTTCGAGGTGCTGCTCTGTTTTCTAACTGGCTGGGTGTTCGGAAAGCGATTGATCGCGCTAGTGAAGACTCCAGTGAAGTGATACTGGATGTTTCCGAAACAAAAGTTGTGGATCATAGTACGATGGAGAAATTGCACTGCCTTCAAGAAGAATTCTTACAGCAATCGAAAAAATTGACACTTGTCGGATTGGAAAATCATCGGCCGCTTTCCAACCATCCAACCGCCGCGCGACACAATCTCAAGAAGAGTTGAATTTCGCTACAGAGAGCAGATACCACTGATGGAGGTAATTCACTGATACCGGGGTGTTGACACGCCCCGCTCGCCCGACTCTTTGCGATCCTGTGCATGTGGGATCGACAAAATCAATTCTTACTTTCATGCAACCTACCGAGGTGTTGACACACTACGCTCGCCCGATTACCGGACCCGCTATTGCTCCGAAACGTCGCGCACGGCATAATCGTCCTCTCTTTTCAGGAGTCTGCGAATGAAGGCGACGGACCGCCTACGGGATGAAAACCGGTTCCACGATCAACAAGCTGCCGAAAGGGTCGAGCGTTTCCCTGATGCTGCTTCGTTGCGTTTTGAAGATGACGACTTCCTCAATCATGAAACCTGGATTCGTCCCGCCATTTCCAAACTTGGCTCCGTCGCTGGGATGAGAACACTAGACCTAGGCTGCGGTCACGCGATGGCTGCTGTCGTCCTGGCTCGAGCTGGAGCCGACGTAACAGCTATTGACCTATCGGCTGGCTATCTGGAGGAAGCAAAACGACGAGCCGTAGCGAACCAGGTGGTCGTCCAATTTGTCCAGGCAGACGCCACCCGACTACCCTTTTCTGACCGTTCCTTTGATCGTGTCTGGGGGAATGCTATTCTTCATCATCTCGACATCGCCGACGCGGGCCATGAAGTTTGGCGGATCCTGCGTCCGGGTGGCGTCGCTGTTTTTTGCGAGCCGTGGGGCGAAAACCCACTACTCGAAATCGCTCGCCGTTGGGTACCGTATCCGGGCAAGGCTCGTACGCCCGATGAGCGTCCCTTACGTCAACGCGATCTCCACACGCTTAGGGAAATCTGGCCCGACATCGAAGTGGATGGCTTCCAGCTATTGGGAATGGCTCGTCGCGTATTGGGACACGGGGCGTTGGCTCGTGGTCTATCGTGGTGTGATGGGCACTTGCTCAAACGTGTCCCAGGGCTCAATCACTATTGCCGGTACGCCGTCATAACCGTCCGCCGCTGAAAATCGCATGTCGGATGTTACGGTAGTCGGAAGCGTTAGCGACTTATCAAAGTTGTCGCGAACGCTTACCGAGGTGTTGACACTCCCCGCTCGCCTTTACCGGGGTGTTAACACCCCCCAATCGTCTTAGGGTTTGCCTTCCACTAC
>RGDT01000254.1 GCA_009918525.1 Planctomycetia bacterium | reverse complement strand
CCTTCTGGTAGTCTTCTGCAATGACATCGGGACCGGTGCGCTCGGTCGAATTCGCCAGAAAATACTTGTGTATCTGGGTCTCCTCGAGCGTTTTATGAATCTTTAGCAGAGAATTAAATATTTCAATCCGGAGCATGGACGTATGCATTTTCGTAATGCAATCTACATCAAAATTCCTGCTCAGTAACGGTAAATCCCCCTAAAACTATCCTTACTTGGCACGGGTGGTACCCATGGCTATGGCTGCAACACCTGTAAAGCAGTGCCAATGCGAGCTATAGTTTGTTCCCGGCCAATAATGTGGGCAATATGGAAAACGCCTGCTCCAAATTTCCCACCAACCAGCATCACCCGCAACGGCAACATCAGTTCGCCCTTTTTGATGCCCGCTGCCGCCGCGGCGTCATTGAAATGCTGCTCAAGGGTAGCATCGTCCCAGTGACTGATCTCCGCCAGTGCCTGCATCCACGTTTGGAAGAAGGCCTGTTTCTCGCTGGTCCATTTTTCCTTAACCCCGGTGGTATCAATAGTTTCCGGCGCCTTAAAGAAATATGCCGACTGTTCGGGAAAGTCTTTGAGCAAGGTGCAGCGCTCTTTAATGAGTGGTATTACTTGCAGCAATAGCTCGTTATCGGGCGTTAATCCGGCTTGTTGGTAAAACGGCAAAGCCAACTTAGCGAGGTAAGCATTGTCGGCCTTTTGTATGTATTGGTGGTTGAACCACTTTGCTTTTTCAAAATCGAACTTGGCACCTCCCTTATGTACCCGCTCAATGGAAAAACGGCTGATGAGTTCGTCCATCGTAAACAATTCTTGCGCGGTGCCGTCGTTCCAGCCCAGCATGGCCAGCATATTCGTAAAAGCCTCCGGCAGGAAGCCCATTTCGAGCTGGCTAAGCGCGGG
Source organism: Planctomycetia bacterium (assembly GCA_009918525.1). Classification (GTDB taxonomy): domain Bacteria; phylum Planctomycetota; class Planctomycetia; order Gemmatales; family Gemmataceae; genus RGDT01. The sequence goes on along the minus strand of RGDT01000254.1, from coordinate 4,827 downwards.
AAGGCTGGAGTTGAGACATTATCCCGAGTCGCCCATGACGGTAAAGGATTGGCCCGGTTGCACGCACTGTGGGGGTTAGGCATCGCCACGCGGAACGGCACACCCGATGCCCTGGCGACGGTGCCGAAACTACTGAACGATGCCGACGCCGAAGTGCGAGCGCAAGCGTTGCGTGTTTTGGGTGAAGGCAAAGTCATCACAGCGGTGGATGATGTCATTGCTGCTCTCAAAGATGAATCGACACGCGTCCAATCGTTCGCCGCTCAGGCACTTGCGAAACTCGCAGACGCTCGGGCCGTTGTACCGCTCGTGGCCATGCTGCGCACCAATGCCGACGCTGACCCGTGGTTACGTCATGCGGGAGTGATGGGATTAACCGCTAGTGCGGACGCGAAATCGCTAGAACGCCTGGCTGCCGATGCCTCGGCTTCCGTGCGTCGCGCTGCAACGCTGGCGATGCGTCGCCAAGGGTTGGCAGACGTGGCGCGTTTCCTCGATGATTCTGACCCGGAAATCGTCGCGGAAGCAGCACGAGCGATTAACGATGTGCCGATCAACGACGCCATGCCCCGACTGGCCAGTTTGATTGGCCGAACGGGCTTGACCGCTCCAACGATGTATCGCGTGCTCAACGCCAATTTCCGTCTCGGTACGCCTGAAAATGCTGCAGCAGTTGCGCGGTTTGCCGCTCGGGCCGATGCTCCTATCGATCTCCGCCGAGAGGCGTTGAAATGTCTGGAAGACTGGACCACACCCGGCGGACGCGATCGTGTTATCGGCGTTTGGCGTCCCCTGTCGCCACGTGAACCGCAGATTGTACGCGCAGCGCTACGGCTGCATTTGGCTGGGCTGTTCAGCGGTCCCGATGCTGTCCGCAAGGACGCCGCTCGCGTAGCCGCCAAGCTCGGCATCACCGAAGTCGGCACGGCATTGTTCACCTTGGTGGGTGATGGCGCGGCCAGTCCCTCTACCCGTGCGGAAAGCCTGCTGGCGTTAGAGTCTCTGAAAGACAAACGACTTGACGATGCCGTCAAGCTCTCCTTGGCTGCGGATGGTGTCTTGCGGGCAGCCGGACGCGATGTCTTATCTCGGCTTCGACCAGCTGAAGCTCTCGCGGAACTGAGCAAGGCTCTGGAAAGCGACGAGATCACCGCCAAACAAAAAGCGTTCGATACGCTCGGAAGCATGAAAATCGAAGGCGCAACCAAAATACTCGGCGCGGCCCTCGACCAGTTGAAGGAGGGTAAGCTAGCCACCGAAGCAAAGCTCGAACTCATTGAAGCCGTAGCGCTGCATCCGTCGCTGAAAAATAAACTCACCGACGCGGAAAAAGGGGTCGCGGGTGGTCCGTTCCGCTACTCGCTCGATGGTGGTGATGCCCAGGCTGGTCGTGATATTTTCCTCAATAAATCAGCCGTTTCGTGTCTACGCTGCCACAAGACCGAAGGCGCGGGCGTTGGCGAGGTTGGCCCGGACTTAAGCGGCATCGGAGCGAAACAGAAAAAGGAATATCTGCTCGAATCGATCCTGATGCCAAGCAAAGTCATCGCAAAAGGCTACGAGACAGCCGACATCCGCCTGACCAACGGCACGGTTCGTTCTGGTATCGTCAAGAGTGAGAACGACACCGAAGTCCGTTTGATGACGCCCGAAGGAGCAACCATCGTGATTCGTAAGGACCGCATCGAAAGTCGTACAGCTGGCAAGTCAGCCATGCCGGAAGACCTGGCAAAGCATCTGACACCGCGCGAAATGCGGGATCTAGTTGCGTATCTCGCCTCGTTGAAAAAGGAGCCGGGCAAGTGATGCTCGCGGCGATTCTGCTGGTGGTCGCGACCGATGGCTTACGCATCGAGGTGACGGCCGCGAAAGGGCTACTGCCGACGCCGACCAATGGGCGGATGCTGGTCGTATTCAGCACACCTGACGACGACGAACCGTATCGGAGCGTCGGCGAGATAGGAAAGGACGCACCGACGGTGGTAGGTGCCGACGCCGATGATTTCGCTTCGGGACGAACGTCAACAATCGACGCTGACGCCCTGGCGTTTCCTGTTGGCACGTTGGCGAAAATCAAACCGGGTCGCTATCGGGTGCAGGCATTGTTCGACCGCAGTCGCGATATTCGCCTCCCGGCAGCCTCTGGTAATTTGCTCAGTGCTGCCGTCGAGATTGAGATAAACCCTGCGAGCGTGGTACGTAACCCCCCTGAAGGGAACGCCGGGAAGGACAATTCCTTAAAAGGTGGGGTTTTACGGCTGCAACTGGCGCGGACAATTCCCGAACCAAAGGAAGAACCCCGCGCTGATATTCGCTACATCAAACTACGCTCGGCGGCTCTGTCGCGTTTCTGGGGGCATGACATCTTCCTACGGGCCGGCCTGCTTCTGCCTGTTGGATGGCAGACCGATCGCGAACGGCGTTATCCGCTGCGGGTTCACATTGGCGGCTTCGGCGGTCGCTATTACGAAGTGGCTGGATGGCGAACAGCAGGAGCGAAAGAGCCGCGTTTTCTAACGCTTGTGTTGGACGGTGCCGGCCCGCTCGGCGACCCGTATCAAGTCGATTCAGCTAATCATGGCCCCTGGGGCGAAGCTCTGACGCGAGAACTGATTCCGCACGTCGAAAAAGAATATCGCGGTGACGGTCGCCGTGTCGTAGATGGTGCTTCGACCGGTGGATGGGTATCGTTGGCGTTACAAGTGTTTTACCCTGATTTTTTCCGTGGATGTTGGTCCCACTGTCCCGATCCGGTGGATTTCCGCTCGTTTCAGTTGATGAATCTGTATCGCGATAGTAACGCCTATGTGAATGCAACTGGGTTTGAGCGCGCCTCCATGCGGACGCTCGACGGCGACACGCTCTATACTGTGCGCCACGAAGTATTGCTTGAACGGGTACTGGGTCGCGGTGGACGTTGGGAATTATCCGGCAGAGATTGGGCTTCCTGGAACGCTGTTTTCGGGCCGCGCGGCAAGGAAGGGTTACCAAAACCACTTTGGAATGGTGCCACCGGGGTGATTGATACCACTCTCATCGATGTATGGAAGAAATACGATCTCCGCTTGAAGCTCGAAACAGATTGGAAAACACTGGCTCCCAAACTTCGCGGTAAGATTCGCGTATACGTCGGCGATTCGGACGATTATTTCCTTAACAATGCGGTCGAACGTCTCAAGGATTTTTTCGACCGAGCCAAACCGCCCTATGAGGGGAAGATCGAATTTGCTCGCCGTCGTGGTCATAACTGGAGAGCATTAAATAACCGTCAGATGCTCGAAGAAATGGCCGAAGCTGTTTCGCGGTAAACGAAGAACGTAAGCTCCCGTTAGTGGTAACAAGTTGTAAGATTTATATTTGAATAGCTTTTTTTCTCAGCAGAAGGAAGAACACCAAGCCACCACATTCATTTAAATAGTTATCCCTTCTTGGTGTGCTTGGTGACTGATCAACAGATACACTAACCGGGCAGAGTGGTGCATTACCCCGAACCTGATGATATCTAGGCGAGATTATTCATCCCCCGATCACAACGAGTGTTGTTCCATCTGACTCATCAGTAACTAATCTCTCAACGCTTCTCCCGTACGTTGAACTCCAGTTTCCAGCGATGTTTGCCGTCTCGGCTGATGCACCACAATTCCAATGTACCGACTTCGGTTACTTTGCTATGTAGCCGAACAGGAACATAGCGAGCCGCACCGCCATCAGACGCCAGCGTTGCCGTGAGCGGGGCCATCTCTTCAAGTTCGTCATACCATTCATCAAGCAAGGTACCGACCTTGTCGTTTTGACGAACGGTACTACTGAGAAAGCGAAACTCCGCCGGTGCGCCGATCACCAGAAACGATTCAAAACCCGGTACGTCCGTCGCAGTTCCTTCTTCCATGCCAAACGAAACGACACACAACGCCTTGAGCGGCGGCGGTGCGCCTGGAACGGCTGGTTGGGCCGTCTCAATTCCCACGTAGTAGGTCCGAGCGGTGCCGCCGTGAATGCGAACGCCTCTGCCGCGTCTCACCAAGCCGTAATACGCCGCACCCCTAGCCACCGCCAGATCAAGGTCCGCACTGGGCAGAACTTTGACTGGCTCATTACTACCTTGCCCCCATTGATTTAAAGCATTTTCGACACGCTGGCGAAACGCTTCCGCCTTGAATACTCCACCATTAAACAGGACGGCCGTCGGACGCGGTGGCCCCTCTCGGTGCTTACTTAGATCGTCACGGTGTCGATTTAGGAAGTAGGCCAGATGAGTCGTAATTGCCGGATCGCCTGCATACGGCAGACCGATTTCCTGAAAACCAATGGAACGTTGCTGCCGTGGAATGCTGTCGGCCGTACACTCGGGGAAAAAGCCGTCGATCAATTCGCATTTTAATTCGTCGCGAGTGAGTTCACCCTTGATCGTGCCGGCGATGACTTTGCTACCGCGACCGATGACCGTGACGGGAGCGCTGGTAAGCGTAAAGTTGCTGAGAAGCGCTTCCTTGGCCTCGCGCACACTATGCCGCAACATGAGCATCTGACCCAGGTCGAGCTTGATCCCTCCCGATGCGAATTTTCGCGACATGCAATAGGCAAGCGTCAGGTCCATGTTGTCGCCGCCCAGGAGGATGTGGTCTCCGACGGCGACGCGCTTCAATAGAAGTTGCCCTGACTCTTCTCCGACAGCAATGAGGCTAAAGTCACTGGTACCACCGCCCACGTCGCAAATGAGCGCAACATCGCCGACTTTTACTTGATCGCGCCAGAGATCGCCTTGATTGTCGATCCAGGCGTAAAAAGCAGCCTGCGGTTCTTCCAATAGTGTCAAATGCTCGAAAC
>RGDT01000253.1 GCA_009918525.1 Planctomycetia bacterium | reverse complement strand
GAGCCGCCGCTGTGGGTGGATGCTGACGCCAACCAACTACAGCAGGCATTGATAAACCTTGCGATGAACTCTTGCGAGGCTCTTCGGGTACGTTCACCGGGTACGTTCGCGGACGTTGTCAATTTTGAGGGCGGGGGGGAAGCACTGCTACTTGATCGTCATAACGCAGGTTCCGCTCTACTAATGTTCCGCCTCGATCGCGAGAACTTGAGCACACCCCGAGCAGCTTTTCCGCAAGCGGTGCCTCCCGGTGATTATGCGGTCATCACAGTCGCAGATCAGGGGTGCGGGATGACATCGGATGAATTATCGCGGTGCGTTGAAGAATTTTTCACCACGAAAGAGGAGGGCCGCGGCACGGGCCTGGGCCTTCCCACGGTCAAGGAAATCGTAGAGGGGCATCATGGTTTCTTGACCCTACAGAGTAAATCGGGGGTCGGGACCATAGCCCAAATTTATCTCCCGCGGTTATGAATCGCCGTGTGCTTCCTCCTGTCGCCAGCTTCGTCGGCTCTCTTGGCGCGATCAGCTTCGCGTGTCTGCCAGTGCCAGATACAAGCCGGCCAGATGGTGCCATGCCGTGCTTTCGGGAAGCTGACTGGCCGCTTGACGCAGATGCGAAGCAGCCTCGGCTGAATTTCCTGCGAACAATTGAGCCATTCCCAGGTTGAACAACACGACAGCAGACGGCGACAATTTTCGCCAAACACTCAAAGCGGCGTCGGTTTCGCCACGATGCCAGGCGAGTGCGGCCCATTCATTCAGTCGAACATTTTCCCATTCGGTAGCGACGCGGCGAGTGAGTAAATCAGCAGCGGCGTCGAACTGACGGGCCAGACGTAACACGCCGGCGGCGACCAGCCGAGTAGCATCATCAGGACGCGAGCCGGCCCAGGCGACGAGATCCGGTCTCGCTGGTGCTTCGCTGTTTTGTCGGGTAGCCGAAGGCACACCACCCAACAGGGTGTGGATGTGTCGCACCTGCTGCGGGTAGTTGCCCAGAGCGAAGGCAACAGCCACTACCGGTTCCTGTTGATTGACCAGGGTCGCCCATTCACCCGGAGGCGTAAACACCGTGGCTGGGCCGAGTAGCCGAGCGGCTGCGCCGGCGTTTTCCCAGGCCAAACGCGGATCGATCGGTTGGACCGGTGTGAGGTCATGGGGCACGGCGTCACCCAAGTCGGGGTAGCCTAGTCCGTCGCGAGCGGCGGCGGTTCGCTGGTCCAGATATTGGGTAAACAGGTCGTTGAGATTCAGTTCGTTCATGGGTCGTTCTCCGGTCGGGGCCGCTTGCTTACCTAAGGAACGCAGGGTAGAGCAGGACTTGCGCTAAGGCTAATTGTCCTTGAAGTGGGCCAAGATATGTTCTAACCCGTCCGCTATGCACAGAGCCGCTGTGTAATGACCGGCCTCATACCAAACGATCTTCTGTTTGCCGCTGGCTTCCCACAGCATGCGGGCCATACTCGGAGGAACAATTTCATCTTTTGACGCTGCTAGAATCAATAATTTGCGATTTTTGAGGTTGGCCGCGCAGGTGATGGGATCAATCGGTTCGATAAGTTTGCGAATACCGTCGCGCCGGAAGCCCATCAACTCTAGGCCTAGAACGAAGGGGGCCGCCAGCGGATGCCCGGCGTAGCCGTCCACGAAATTACCGCCACCCAGAAGGACGCACACTTTGTTTAATCTTGGCTCCATCTGGCCGGTCAAGGCGGATACGAAACTCCCCAAACTCGTACCAGTGATGCCCAACCGTTTTGGGTCCACCTCTGACCGCGAGGCCAACCATGCAGCCGCAACCCGCATATCGAGTACTGTTTGTGTCACCGCTGCGGTCGTGTGCCGAATGTCGCTGGTTAGCAATTTTAGATTGGAGCCGCGCGGCCGACGTGGGCCATAGTAGGCCATTTGGACAAACAAACCGGCGACCCCATGCCGCGCTAGGTGGTTGGCGATGTGTCGTGATAACATCTGATTGCCGCCCGTAATATCCAGTACAATCACCGCCGGGAAAGGTCCTTGCCCTTTGGGACGGTAATATTCGGCATGAACGGTATTGTTCTCAGGGTGTTTTGACTTGACCGGCGAGGGAAACCGCAGATGCGAGATGGTCACGCCCAGCCCGTGCAGCTCGTTTTTCTTTTCAAGCTCATAGGAAAAATCGCGGGCCATGAGTCGATAGCGTTCGGGGGTGTCTTTTTGATTGTCCACCGGAGTGAAACGAAATGAGCCGACCTCGATTGGTGCGGCGAGCAAAACACACAGCAAGCACAACATGAGACGTGTCCTTTCGGTCGAAATACATCAATTCTATCAAGTCCGGTTCGCTGACGCCCACTCCCCCACATATTCACCGGCCAGACGCTGAAGAAAAACAGAACAGCGACGGTTCAGAGAATCAGAGCCGGAAGCGTAAGCGACGGTTCGGGATGGCCAAGGCTTACGCTTCTGGCTCTGATAGCGTCAGTCGTTCTTGGGTCAGCGTCTTTTCGATTCGATTCCAGGCGTCATTGATGACTTTTTCGGCGGCTCCGCGAATCAGACCCGCGGGTACGAGCTTTAACAATCCGCCCAGAGCTTTGACGTCAGCGGCCCAGTGGATGTTTGTACCTGTTTCGCTTGGAGCGAATGTGAGCGTGGCGTGAATCTCGCTACTGCTTCCTATGCCTTTGCCAGTAATTTCGACACGAACCGAGGAATCGGCGACCGGGTCGAGAATTCGCATGGTCGCGTCGAGTGTGCCCCTGACAAAGGCAAACCTTGGACGTAGTACCATTTCGGCGCGGTCGGCATCCAGTGAACGTACACTTTCCACATCGGGGACGCACGGCACCAAGAATCGGGCATCGGTTAATTTCGCGAACGTCTCTTGAGGCGACAAATCGAAGCGGCGGTTACCCTCAAAGCGGAGCATGGCGAACCTCCTCTCTACTCTCTATTCTACGCGCACTGGTTTAACGACGATTGCAGTCGTCGGCTTTATTTGCTCTATATTTACTCTTCACTCTCCCTGGAGGCTTCTCATGTTCCCGGTGCTTCTTGTTCTCGCATTTGCAGCCGACGAACGGCCGCGAAACGTGGTTATGATGATAGCCGACGACCTGGGCCTCAATCTCGGCTGTTATGGCGACCGTGTGGCGAAGACACCACATCTCGATGCGCTGGCGAAGTCCGGCGTTCGCTTCAGTAACGCCTTCGCGGCGGTCTCCTCGTGCAGTCCGAGCCGATCAGTCATCTATACCGGTCTTCACACCCACACAAGCGGGCAATACGGCTTGCAACATGCCGCTCATAACTTCAACGCCCGACCGGGAATCATCACGCTGCCGGGACTGTTGACCAAAGCGGGTTATCGTGTCGGAATCATCGGTAAGGTTCACGTCGGTCCGTCGGCGATTTACCCCTGGGAAGAGCTTCGCTCCAACGGCCGAAACGGTGTTGCGATGGCCAAGCAGGCGGCGAAGTTCATCGCTGATAGTGGAGAGAAGCCGTTCTGTTTGGTGTTAGGGTATACCGATCCGCACCGCGCTGCCAAAGGATTCGCGAACGAAAAGCCTTGGCCAGGTATTGAGGAAGTGAAATATGACCCCAAGACGGTACCCGTACCTGATCACCTGCCCGATACTCCTGAAGTGCGGGCCGACCTTGCGGGCTATTACCAATCGGTTAGCCGACTCGATACCGGCGTTGGGGCGATGCTCGACGTTCTGAAAAAGACCGGGCATGAAAAGGATACGCTGGTTATGTTTCTGAGCGACAACGGTATTCCGTTTCCTGGTGCGAAGACGACCGTGTATGATGCGGGAATTCATTTGCCTCTGATCATTCGCGATCCGGCCGTCTCAATGAACCCAACAGCGGCTGGTGCCGTCTCCAAGGCGGGGCTAACCAATAACGCACTGGTAAGCTGGGTAGATCTGACGCCGACAATTCTCGATGCGGCCAAAGTGAAAGCGCCTGCCAAGCTCGCCGGGCGAAGCCTGTTGCCAATTCTTAATCAAGAGAATCCCGAAGGCTGGGATGAAGTGTACGCCTCGCATACATTTCACGAAGTGACAATGTATTACCCGATGCGAGCTGTGCGGACGAGGCAGTTCAAGTACATTCGGAATCTCGCCTCACCGCTGCCGTTCCCGTTTGCAAGCGATTTGTTCGATTCGCCGTCATGGCAAGCAATCCGTACCGGTGGCCTGAAGGAAATGGGTAAGCTTCGCGTCGCTACCTTCCTCCATCGACCGGCCGAGGAACTTTATGACATCCAAAAAGACCCGGCCGAGTCTTGCAATTTGGCGGCTGATTCGGCGTATTCCAAGACCCTCCTGACGATGCGAGCAAAGATCAAAGCTTGGCAGGAAAAGACCGCTGATCCGTGGCTGATCAAGTATGAACACGAGTGAGGTTGTCCCGTGTCGGACACGATTGTCACAATGACCACGGATTTCGGTACCGCTCGTCAATCGTCGCGGTCATGAAGTGCGTCATGCTGACCAGTCATCCCGTTGCGCGGATCGTCGATTACCTTGGCCCCTTGACGCCGACACCCTTTTTCTCTGTCCTGACAGAATGGTGCCGTCGCTAATGCTTCCGGCTCTGACAATCAGAGCCGGCGAATTGCGTAGAGTAGTCGCTAACGTCAACAAACCGTAGGCGTTAGCGACTACATGTTCAAATATCGGTGCTGGGGGGAAGCTCTCTACTCAGAGCGGAGAAAACCTCTTCCCCTGCGTCGAATGGTTTTCGAGTCACGATAGCTGGCGGGCTGGTTTTGCGCTGGGTGCGAACGTACCACGAAGCACTCAAGGGCGAACTTATTGCCCTCGTCTCGTCTGCCGGGCTGATTGAAGTGGCCGAAGAGGAGGGAAACGCGGGCCAGCGATTATCGTTAGAAGTCGAAGCCGGGGTACAAGTCACATGGTAAGCCGCGATGAGTTGGAACGCTGGGACCGTGAGCATGTTTGGCATCCGTTTACACCCATGCAAGCCTACGCTCAGGAACGGCCGCTGATCATCGCCGAGGCCCGAGGCTGCACCCTTATTGACTTGGATGGCAACGAATATCTCGACGGTACTTCCTCCCTGTGGTGCAACGTGCACGGCCATCGTGTACAGGAGCTGGACAGCGCACTACGCGAGCAGATGGACCGTGTAGCCCATACGACCTTACTAGGGCAAGCAAATGTTCCGAGTATTCTGCTGGCTCGTCGGTTGATCGAAGTAGCGCCGTCGGGTCTGACGCGGGTTTTTTACAGCGACGACGGGGCGACCGCCGTCGAGGTCGCGCTCAAGATGGCGTTTCAATATTGGAGGCAATGTCCGACACCGCGACCAACAAAGACTCGCTATCTCTCGCTCAAAGCCGCTTATCATGGCGATACACTTGGTGCAGTCGCGGTGGGAGATCTGGCGCGATTCCATCACCTGTTCGCGCCACTGCTTTTTCCCGTGATTCATGCTTCATCCCCCTATTGCTACCGCTGTCCATTGGGGCTGCGCCGCGAAACCTGCGGGATGGCCTGTGCCGATGAACTGGGCGAACTCATTCGCCGACACGCTGACGAACTAGCGGCCGTGGTTATTGAGCCGGTGGTACAGGCGGCTGCTGGGATGATCGCGGCTCCCGAGGGGTATTTGCGTCGTCTGCGTGAAGTGACGCGAGATTGTGGAGTGCTATTGATTGCTGACGAGGTCGCGGTCGGCTTTAGCCGTACGGGCCGACTGTGGGCGTGCGATCATGAAGAGGTTGCCCCCGATTTTCTC
>RGDT01000252.1 GCA_009918525.1 Planctomycetia bacterium | reverse complement strand
GTCAGAGCCGGAAACGGAAGGGACGGCCCATGACCGGGGCGTTGACACATCCCGCTCGCCCTTCTGACGCGGAAATGGAATCTGATCTGCAGCTATTCCAACACGCGATATAGTAGCCGCGTGAGCGTCTGTTCGCTCTGCAATCCGACGAGCCGATGGGTTTCCTCGGTGTTGCGAAATAGCAATAGTTGCGGAACGGCCGTCACCTGATGGCGATGACAGAGTTCGGGGTTGTCATCGACGTTGAGACGAGCAAAGGTAATTTTACGGCCGAAATGAACGTCTAGGGTGTCGATCAACGGGCTGAGGTTACGGCACGGACCACACCACGGAGCCCAAAAAACGACCAGGACCAGACGACCAGTCTGAAGGATCGGTTCCCAATTACCCTCGTTTAAGTCGATCATGATGACGCTATCCATCTGCGATTTTGGGGTGGGAAACGTGATGCTCTGGGTCCTTGCGTTTCCGGCTCTGACGCGGAATCTGTCACAGCCGGAAACGCAAGAGACGGCCAAGGGACTATCGACGTCGCTCACGCTTCCGGCTCAGACGCGGAAATGGCCGTTGGTGTTAAATGAACCGATTGAGCATCTTTACAATATCGTCCTTGGATTTGGCCCCGGCGGAAGGCCGTTCGACGGGATCATCACCGCCCTTGAAGATAATGAGTTGGGGGATGGCATTGATGCGATACTTGGCGGCGATATCGGGGGCATCTTCGGTGTTGAGCTTGGCGACTTTCACTTTGCCGGCAAATTCGTTAGCGATGGCGTCGATGGTCGGTGCCAACGCCCGGCACGGAGCGCACCAAACGGCCCAGAAATCGACGAGAACAGGGACAGTGGATTCGACGACTTCTTGTTGCCAGTTGTCGCTGGTAAGGGTGATCACGTTCTGGTTAGCCATTTTTGCCTTTCATGGTATGTCTTCGTTTCGGTCGTTCCCGAGTTATTATAAGGAAGCCGTGTCAACCGTCACGAGGAGGGACACCCCGAAGGGGTGACGACGTCTGCCGTCCCCTCCGAGGTGATGAGTTGGGCTTATCGTCGGTGCCACAACTCGGCGATCAAGTACGTCAGTTCGGCGAGTAGTATCAGTGCATAGCCGACCACGCACCCAAGGTGCTTGTCCGACTCCAGATACTCGGCAAGGTAGGTGCTTGCCAGGATGCTGGTGCCGGTCAGGACCAGCACTTTGAGGAACACAAAAAACGGTTTCATGTTAACAGCCTCGGTTGCAGAGCAGAAGATCGCGAAAAAGTTTCGCGATTCGTTTTGCCCCCTCAACCTAAACAGCCCTACTTTTCGCGTGTGAAAGCAGATTTTAAGAGAAATGTGTGGGCATGGGTGCGACATAAGTTCATGATGGGCAGGGAAATAAAAAATTTTTCTCCCTCGCTGATTTTTTTCTGCTGCCTTCTCACGTCACACGTCACACGTGTGAAACGCATATCACACGTGTGACGTGTGATGTGCGTGTGTTACGCCAAATCCCATTTGGTACTGCCGAGTTCTGTATAACGATAGTAACCCTTCTCCATCACGATGGTGGCGATTATGTGATCGTAAAGTTTTTTGAATTTTTTATCAAGGATCTTGTTGTGAACAAGCGTTATCCTCCCATTAATTCCATTAGCAATATTATTAATTTCACCACCTATTTTTTGCGGTTTTGACCCGTCGCGATATCCGTAGAGACTATTATCATCCATTTTTTTCCCATTATGACGGAGTTCGTCCACTCGTATTCCTCCTGGTTTTTTACAGCTAAGAATTTTGTGTAAATATTCAAATCCTTTTATATCTTCAAAATAGTAGTAGCTGCTATTCTCGTAGCGAATTTGCCACATGTCTCCTTGTTTCCTAAACACGTTCGGCCCCAGGCCGTCCGATGTCGCCGGTGGCTGTGTTCGCGGTGACGGTTCACCCTGCTTGTTGCACGTTAATCTCACATTCAGAGCCTCCTTCTCATAAATTTTGCTTATCTCATGCTGCAAAGCATATGTAATCTTTTCGCCGATGCTTTGGTCCGCGCATTGGATATGTATCGCGAGATAGGGCTTTTCTCCCTCCGCGGGGCTGTAGCTCGGATACACCAACACCGGTATCGATTGATCTTCTACCTTTTCCTTCAACTGCACTTCGTTTCGGAAGCATTCTTTCGTCGGTCGCTTGATCCTCTTGTAATTGTCAGCCACGAAACGCAAGAACACTTTTTCCGGCAAATAGTCGGCTTGCAGGTGCCAAACTTGCACTGTGTCGCCCGTCCAGTTGTCCCGCTCGCGTTCGCTTTGATCGACCGGAACCACATCCAAAAAATCGGGAATCAGGTGGCCGATTGTCCCGTGTTTGAATGCCAAACGGCACGCGACCATCAGCGCGACGATGTGGGTACGATCGTCTTCGCCGAACTGAAGCCGACGATACAGAAATTCCGCTTGTGTGGTTCCTTGTTTACGTATCGGCAATTTTTGGTGAAGTAGGCTTGTGTCTAAAATTCCCGCCTCGCCCGATGCGCCGGCCCGAATCAGTTCATAGACCGGACGGCGTACCCACTCGGGATTGAACACCATATGTTTCATGGCCGCGTTTTCGCCTGTCTCAATCTCGGGCACATCGCCGACCCAGTGAACCAGGCCAATACTTTTGAGGATGCTCAGATATAACTTGATCGATCCGTCATCGATTTCATGCTTGTCACAGCATTGGCGAAATTTGGAATGATGGAGCCGGTTGAAATACGGCAACACGCCCTGATCATTTTTGCGATCCCATGCAGGAAACACAGTTTCGACGAACTGTTTCACCTCAAAAAAGTTAGGTGGAATTGCATCGTTGATCAGGGGCACCTTGTGTAGATGGTTCCTGATCTCCTCCTTGATTTTCTCGATCGCCTGTTTGTGCTGGTTTTCGATTTTGTCTTTTTGATCATACGGTAAACCCGTTGACCAACCAAACCCCTCGATGGGGTCGGCCACGACGTTAGCGCCATACCAGTCTTGATCTCGGGCTTGGTTCAGGGCGTCTTGCAATCTCTGAAACGCGTTTTCGGCGTCCTGCTGGAATGCGCGGCGGTCGCATTGGCTCAGAACGATCAACACTGGCGCGCGTTGGCCAGTACTATCCTTGCCATAGTGCGCGATCATGCGGAGCCAGTAGCTCAGCCGATTGGAGTCGTCTTGATCGCCATTGGCGGGGCGGTCGATCCGCAGAACCAGGAGGTAGAAACACCGCTGACCACCGAGGAAAAAACGATGGGTGGAATGTAGTTCGTTTTGTCCGCCGAAATCCCAGACGCGAGCGATCTGTGGGGGTGATGGGGTGTCCGAGGAGATCGGCGGTTTCCAGAGACAGCAATCGGCATCGTGAGTACGTTCTTCACTGGGTTCGTGATACAGCCGATTCGCATCCGGCTCAAAGATGCTCTTTCGTAGTTGTGTCTTCCCCACCATTCCTTGACCGACCAACAGCAGCTTAAACTCGCCGAGCGGTCTTGCTTGCGGTTTCTGAAGTTCGCGAACATATTTGAGGATAGCGCGGGCATCCGACGAGTTTTTAATCGCGTCATCGATGGTGACCGCAGTGCCGCTGATCGATAAAAAACGCAAGTTGGGCAGTTGGTCGGCCACGGCGGCGAGGGATTGGAGTCCGGCGTCCGTGATCTGCGTGACTGCTAAGGACAGGTGCGAGAGCGCCGTGAGGTGAGGAGCCTGAAGGGCGAGGGATTGGAGTCCGGCGTCCGTGATCTGCGTGCCATATAAGCCCAATTCCGAGAGCGCCTTGAGGTGAGGAGCCTGAAGGGCGAGGGATTGGAGTCCGGCGTCCGTGATCTGCGTGTTTGATAAGCCCAGTCCCGAGAGCGCCGTGAGGTGGCGAGCCTGAAGGGCGAGGGATTGGAGTCCGGCGTCCGTGATCGGCGTGTATGATAAGTTCAGCACCGAGAGCGCCTTGAAGCGAGGAGCCTGAAGGGCGAGCGCTTTAACATGTTGATCGTTGAACCAAGGAACGGCAGGCAGTATAGAATCAAACCCACGACAATCAGGAAACACGTCAGCCAGATAGGCGAACAACTCTTTTGCATTTATTTCATTCAGATTCGGCGATTCATTATTGAAAAGGATAATAAAATCCATTCGCTGGCGGGCTTCGGCAATCTGTTGATCGCACCACTTACGCAACGCTTCGCTGATCGCCATGGCTGGGTCTCTTCCACGACTGGTGGCCGGTTTCATTCCCGAAATCGAATAGAACTTGCTTACATTATATCCTCACTCGTTTGGCCTTGCTACGAGGTTCTTACTGTCCACCCCGGTAGTTGCACAACAATCGAGCCTGTTTTCACGCCGTCCTCTTCATTCTCTCGCTCGCCGCACACGTTTCGCAGGTCCGAGCCTAGGCCCCCACGGTCGGCATCGACAACGCCTCGCCCGGCTTCTATGCTGCTCCTATCGCGGCATTGCTTGGCGTTTTTTCCTAGAGCGCGATTACTCGCTCGCCGTTTCCACGGACGGCCCGGGAGGATCGGAGGGTCCGATGGCTTTTCGCTTGGTCAGTGTCGGGGCCTTGTTCCTCGCGGGTTTCGTTCACGCCGCCGCCGCTCCGCCTTGGGAACAATGGGTCGTCGTCGTTGCACCGGCCCATCGCGAGAGCATCGCCCCACTCGTTCGCCATCGCCAGGCCCAAGGCTGTCGCGTGGTAGTGCTGCCCGCTCAGCCTGCCGCCGAGCTGCGTCGTACCCTTGCCGCTACGTGTCGGGCACATCGCGGCCCGTCCTCGATTCTGCTTTTCGGTGCCGCCCTCGCGGCCGATCCCGATGTCGTCGTACCAGCCTGCGCCGGGTCTGTCTCACGCATGATCGGCCAACCGACCGACGCCGCTTATGGGTGTCTCGACGGCACGCGAACACCGAGCGTGGCTGTCGGCCGACTTCCGGCGCGAAGCGAAGGCGAAGCGCGGGCGATGGTGCGCAAGATCATCGCCCTGGAGAGCGCTCCGCCCGCCGCGTGGAAACGTCGGCTCACCGTCCTCGCGGGTATTCCAGCGTTCAATCCCGTCGTTGATCGATTCGTGGAATCGCTCGCTTTCGCTCGGTTCGACCGTCTTCATCCGGCCTGGAGCGGGCAAGCCGTCTACACCAGTCCCTCCTCGCGTTTTCGTCTGCCCGGCCCTCTGCTACGGCCTAAGACGCTGGAGCTGCTCGGTCGCGGCCAACTGCTCGCGTTGTACCTGGGGCATTCCGACGCCTCGGGGCTGTATGGAGGAGAGGTGCCATTCCTCAACCGCAGCGACTTTGCCAAGGTCAAGATGACGCCGTGCGGGGTGTTCGTGACGTTCGGCTGTCTGGGGGGGCAGTTAGGCGGTATAGACGGCGAAGGGTACGCCCTGGCTGGCGTTCGCAATCCCGACGGACCCGCCTCCGCCATCGCCTCGCAGGGTATTTGTTTTGCGTCGATGGTGCAGTTGGCTGCCAACGGTCTGATGGAGAAGGCGTTCACGGGTCGGCTGCCGTCGCGTTTGGGGGAGTGCTGGTTGGCGATCATGGGAGGCGTCGCCGAGGGGCCGATCGACTTCCTGACGTATCGGATGTTGGACGCGGTGGATGGCGATCCGTCGATTCCGCAAGCGACGCAACGGCAAGAACATCTGGAAATGTTCGTGCTGCTGGGCGATCCGGCGATGCGCTTGCCCGCGATAGACGACGACATCACGTTGACGCTGCCGGAGAGCGTCGCGCCTGGCGGCGTGCTGTCGGTGCGTGGGCTGTTGCCGGCTCGTCTGAGCGGCTCGG
>RGDT01000251.1 GCA_009918525.1 Planctomycetia bacterium | reverse complement strand
TTCAGCTCCAAGGGTAAACCTAGGCGAGCAATACCCTCCTAGAAAGGTCCTAGGGTATTGCTCGCAAGCTGGACCATGTTTAATTTTATTTAACGGCATTCATTGTTTAATTGCTCGCAAGCTTGGTTCGAACCGCCGACTCAGCAACGCGCGCATTGCGCCGTTAGTGTCAGTGTCATTCCCTCCAGCCGTGGCCCATTGCAGCTATGGTGGTGCGTCGCCAGGCAGCCAAGGGGCCGGGGCATTCCTCATCAACTCGGGGGACGTTTAAGCGCCATCTCAAGCATCCGGTGATCCGCGTGGGCACTGAATGTTCAGGCATGGAGCCGCTGCCATGGGTGTTCAAACGCATTGGCCTCCTGAACGCCTTCCAGCTGGTCTTCTCGTGCGAAAAGGACCGTCAGTGTCGCCGCTTGATCACACAATGCCACGTCATGCTCACAGACATCACGACCCGAAACCCCGAGCATCTGCCGAACCATGACCTCTACGTCGCCGGGTTTCCTTGTCAGCCTTTCTCCCCACTTGGCCTGCGGGAGGGCGTGTCGGACCGTCACGGCCGGGGGCGCATCATCGCACACATCGTGGACGCGCTGGTAGCCAAGCAGCCGCGGGCCTTCATCCTGGAGAACGTGCGGGGCCTCGTCTCGTCGCACCATAAGACCTTCGACTACATCTTGGAGAAACTGCGCTCCATTGGCGGCGGGGTCTATGACATTTCATGGCGTGTGGTGAATACAGAGGAGTTCGGGGTTCCCCAACACCGGGAACGGGTCTACATCGTTGGGGTCAAAAAGGATGCGGCCAACGGAAACCCGCCGTTCACATGGCCAACACCCATTTCCCCAAAACCGCTGGCCAACTTTCTTAAGGACGACGACAAGGGCGCCATGCAACGGGAGGCAACCTTCAAGGCTAACTCCAGCCCTTCGACAAAGAAGCATTTGAATGACCTCCTGTGCAGAGTCCGTGCTGACCGCGGCAATCCCCGCTCAACCCGCTGCCCCTATGTCTTTGACATCGACGGTTCCAAGCCCCATGCCATGAAGGGTCGCTGCCCCTGCATCACCCGCGGACGCGGGGGCTCGGGCTTCTACCTTCCCTCACGTGGCCGCCGCATGACGCTGGGAGAACGCCTCCGCCTCCAAGGCCTGCCACTGGCGTACCTCCAGCACCGCCAGGGCATCTCCGACCGGCAGCTGGGCATGATGATTGGCAATGCCATGAGCGGCAATGTGCTCGCACACCTGTTGTCCCAGCTCTTGCCTGCCTGTGGCTTGGCGTGAGTCGCGGCTCGCCATAGCTGCCCTTCCAACCAATGACTTGGACTCGTGGCAAAGGCAATTCGTGGAGTGTGGTAATAAGAGCCTTGCTGCAATAGGCCGTGAGTTTGATTTCATGTTTGCCTGATTCTCGCACTTGCCTTACACGCCACTTGGCCTGGCGCTTGCTTGGACACGTCGCAGCCCGTCATGGCTCGGGCACAAATTAGCGAGCGCACTACGCCGCTATTTGCTGTGGCTCCGTGCCAGCCATGGCAAAGGAACCGAACGCGGCGGCCTGGGGCAATGTGCTGGGGGAGTTCCGCGCAGGCCTCCCAATGAGCCTCTTGCAGAAACATATGAGTCGTTGTCACATCGGCCGGGCAAATCGATGCGGCGTGTGCGCACTTGCCCACCGTGGGATGCGTTGGATGGCAATCACCAAGGTGGACACGGCCACGTTTCCCTATTCCTGGCTGGAGGCGCGTGCTCCAGGGCAAAGTCCTGCTTGGGGGGGACCATGGGCCCAACTGGGCGTGGGCGGCGCATCCGTCCAGAGGTATCACATCATGAAGCACAAAAAGACCATTCGCCACCAACGCGCACAAACGGCGTTCCTCTTAGCGATTGCCGGAACTGATGTCGGTGCCGTGCATCAAGCTGCCATCGCCGCACCGCCCTTGGATGACTTCCTCATGCTCCTCTGCAAGCTTCGGGAATCGCATGGACATCTTGACAGGAAGCAAGCCACTATGGCCTGGTGCCTGTTCGAGGCCTTGCGGGACCAGGAACGCGAGTTTCTGAGGACTGCCTCCTGCATGAGTCTGGCGCAAGACTCTCGGGCAGGCCGCCTGCTCACCAGGTGGGTCGCCTGCGGGGGCTCGGACCAGGAGTTGGTTGTGCGGTCTGGCGTGCTCCAGCTTCACCGGGGACAGGCGGCTGGCGCAGTGTCCTTGCAACTAGCAACCCGGAAAGGCCTCCGGACCTTTGCCACGAGCCGGCGCAATGGGCAATGCATGCACCTTTCGCGTGTCCAACCCAAACTGGACCGGAAACTCTTGGCCCACATGACTGCCATAACTGAAGTGTTTGTCGCCGATGGCGCCGCTGACGAGCAAATGGCGGGTGAATTGTTGCGGCCCATAGCCTTGGGCGGGGGGGGCGATGCCAACCAGGACCATCAACGCCTGATCCGACCGCTGCCCAACCTCCAACTTGTACTCATGGACCGGGCCCATGCCTCCAGGCGCCTTCTCCAAAGAACATGGGACAAGGATGAGTACTTGGACTCCATACTCAAGGCCCTCATCTGGGACAAGCAGTCGCTGGTGCGGGTGCTGCAGAACTCGGAGGTTGCCAAGGAGCTCTTCCACGACATCCAGCTCAATGAGGAGGATGGCAGCCAACGTCCTATCAGCAACATGGGCTTCGCCAAACAACGATTCGACAGCTGTGCTAAGCCATTGGCCCGTCTGATTGACCACTTCGACGCAGCAACATCAGCTGCGGCCGAGTTGGTCCGGCGACGTCGGGCCAACGACCCCATGTCTAAGGGGGCCACCAAAGCGTTGCGAGTCTTGAGCGACGAGGCTCTTCTTCAGCTCGGCATGCTCGCGGACTGCGCAGAGGTCACCCTCCAACTCACCCGTTTCTTGGACACTGAGTCCTACGACAAAGCCCGCCTCCCGGCAAAACTGCGTGAGTTCTGCCATGAGTGCGACTACCTCTTCATGAAAGGAGGGTGCTTCACTTGGCCGGGACGCACACAATTTGTTATACGTGAACTGCTGAGCCGCCGTCGCCTCATCTTTCCTCGGCCCCAGGAGCCCATTACAATCGGGGATGCGGTGAACCCAGTGCCGGACGAGGTCCGGCAGAGGTGTCTGGCTCGCATGGTTAACTGGTGGCGGCTCGCCCGCGTTGTTTTGGACTCGGACTTCCCGCAATATGACTTGCTCCACTCTTTTGCGGTCTTTGACCTGGACACTGCCACAGACAGGGCCGCTGTCATAGCTGGTACCCGCCTCACGGAGCAAGATTGCGGTGCGTTGGCAACCTGGGCTGATCGCTTGGGCCTGGACCTTGCTGCCTTGAAGGAACAATTCCTTCACCTACGGGGCGTTGCAGCTGGCTTCCGCAAGAACAGCTCGGACACTCTGGCAGCCTGGCAGATGGCTGTCTCGGAGACCCAGCGCACTGATCGCAGGCGGGCCAACTATCCCATTGCGGCTCTTTTGCCACTGTTGCGCAGGTTTGCAGCGTACACAGCATCAACATGCGGAGTCGAGCAAGACTTCAGCAAATTCAAGCGGGCCCTTGGAGAGTGTCGCGGATTTGGCCCACAAGCTGAGGAACGTATTGCTGTGCTGTCTTCAAGAAAAAGCACGCCCGACGACGACTTAGTCCTGGCGAAGAGTGCACGCCTCATCTGGGCATCGTGCTTCGGGGCGCCTCGTAACATGCAGCTACCGCGTCTTCCACACTGCGGCCCGAAGCGGTGCGCCCCAATCGGAGAGGCAACAGCAACCCGTGCCCGTCGGGCAGCGCTTGCCGTATTGGCTGCTGGATCTTGCAATGGAGACCCTGCCACAGCCAACGCCGCCATCCACACAGCCGGCGCAATGTGGGGGGAGCGACAAGCAACAGAACTCATCAAGAGGCATGCTCTTTCAAAGAAACGGCGCGTGGACGCCATCCTCCATGGGAATTGCACCCCTGGTGATGACGACGACTTGGCACACGTTGCGAAATATGGTCAGCAGCTCCAGCAAAAGAGGTTGCAGCTCCTCCACAAATACACCGCTGACCGGGCCTTACCCTGGGCCCCACAACATGATCTCCCTGTCGGCACCAGGGTCTTTGTTGAGCCCTGCCTGATAAGCAGCGGTTGCACGGCCATTCAACAATCGATCTCCAAGTTACGATGGCGCCAAGTGAACGACCGTGTGATGGCGCAAGTCCTTGTTGTCTCCGACCCCGCCTGCCCTGGCCAGAAGGACGCATTCGTTGCAGCGTTGGGTGGGCGCCTCTTGGTGTCAACTGACTTCCTGACAGGCAGGAACGGTGACGGCGTGGCCATTCGGTACGAACGGGCCCTGAGGCTGCCTCGATACCTGTGGGTGTCACCCTCCTGCGAAGTGAAGTTTGCGGCTGCTTTGCAGGTCATGCGACGGATGTGTCAACAAACAGGGACAGGAGATGAGCCGCGCGCCCGGTGGAAATTTGACACATCAAATGAGTTCCTGGCACGCCGTGGCCGGTGCGGTGGGCGACGAGAGCTGGTGGCCTTGGTGGTTTCAAGTGAACTGGCCAACCGGGACTTGCGCCAATACCCAGGCCGGACCACGCTGATGGCCTTCATCAAACGATGTACGAAGATCAACATGCAGAGGTGCCAAGCGGGTGTGCTTGGCCGGTGAGCCTGACGCACGGGGGGTGCCAGCGCAACGCACCAGGGGAGCAGCGCAGCGCACCAGGGGACACAAAAGTGTGAAGCCCATCCAGCACATGTCCTCTGTGATCGAGTGATTGTCTCAGCGCATGCGTAACATTATTAACAACACCACCCAACCATACCCGGGCATTGGCACGGGCCCACACAGACACAGACTCAGGTGGTCGCACGTGGTCAGTCAGCAGCAAGTGCCAGTACACAATAGTTTGGGTTCAGGGGTTTTAGCAGTTAGTCGTCAGCGCTCGTAGTTAACATGACATGATCTTGATAGCGATCATTAAACAACTGCATTTCACACTTCCGCCTTTGCACCCTCACCCGCTCCACCCGCCCCATTGAAGTACACTCGCTCATCAATGGCCAGTGGCGCTCCCACCCGCACACTCGCATGCACATCCACAGACATATGCAAGTCACTTACACAGCACAGTCGCTCACGCACACAAGCGCTCTCATCATTCACACGCTCATTTCCCCTCACTCAAACACACCTTGTGGTGCATGCACTCACTCACTCGTCGTACGCATTCGCCCACTCACGCTTCATTCACTCACTAACTCATTCACTCGCCCATTCATTCACAAACGCCGCCATTGTATTTGGGATTGTTGGTAGCGGCATTTACCATGTCTTTGATGGTAACAAGTTTGTTGCATGCATGAAACTTTGTTCACCAACTCATTCACTTCACACTCTCAAGCATGAGTCAAGTAATCTACTCACTCTCAGCCATTTACATACGCATAATCAGTACTACACATTCATCTAATCCCATTCACCGATGCTGCAGCTGAGAAAACAGTCACAAGACCCGGCATGTTGGCATGCGCACTGCGCTGCCGATGCCAAAGATAACGAATAACTCGTGAGCGCATTTGCGTGAGCGCACTCATAAATATATTTATGTACTTGCTCGCCCCACTGACTCGGTCATTCGATCACTCGCTGAACTCATTCTCGCCACTCGCTCTCACTCAAAGTGACTCACCAGTGGCTCACTTGCTCTGGTCTGGCGCCGGGAAAAAACGCCAGGAAATTTAATATATAGTATATATAGTATATTTAGTATTTATAGTATATATAGTATATATAGTATA
>RGDT01000026.1 GCA_009918525.1 Planctomycetia bacterium | reverse complement strand
CGATGTGAACTATAAATCAGCATTGAATACCGGAATACATAGCGCGTTACATAGTAATTTTAATACTATTGGTATGATGGCTCGGTTTTTACCGTTGTTTGCCGTACTCGCGCCATGATGCAAACAGCCCCTCGGAACCGGCCGGTTGTTTCCAGTAGGCTCCACCGTCCGCGACATGGACCGAACACCATCGTGCGATCCACCGCAACACCGTCTCACTCCATTGCGTGCCGGACAAGTGGTCGTGTCGTTCCGCGAAGGTCAATACGCTTTCCTTCTTGCGAGTGGGCATCGACACCGAGCCGCTCAAAATCGCCTGCAACTGACTGGCATCGTAGCCGAATCGTTCCGCGGCTGAGGCGATGTGGTCAGGGTCGAAGGCTCCTTCGTACCAGCGGGTGCGGTAGTAGTCCATGCCAGGCAAAATGTGGGCGTCGAGTCCATCATGTACCCGGCGGGCTGCCTGATCGACGCGATGCTCCGTGTACCCAACGAACGGATGAACGGCCACGTAATTCGACAGGTCCCACAATGGCGGGATGCGGGTGCAAACTTCGATGACTTCAGGCCAAAGTGGCCGCGGCTCGCGGTCGTGACTGCGGGCGATTTTCGAGAGGATATTAAGCACGTGCGATCTCCTTGTTTGCGTCAGAACCCATCGGCCAAACTGCATCGACGACACGGTCGGCCATCGCGCCGAAGTAGAACCCATTGAGCGCATAGACATACAAAGCCCTACCGCCGGCCACACGGCCCAGGATCGGCAACGTCGCATTGAGCACTGTAAGCCCGACGAATCCTAGCACCGGCACCACGGCCGCTATCCAGGCAACAGGCCCTGTGGCAATGGCCCGTTCGCCCCACACCGGAGCGAAATAAGTATCGGCCGCGTGATACAACCCACAGGCCGCCAGCGGTACGACGAGCGTCAGCAAGAAGGCAATGGATAGACGCCCGGCACTAAAGACGTTCCCGACCAACCCAACCCAAGTTTGCCCAACCGATAGCAAAACGATAACCGATAGAGCCATTTCACCAGGGTGGGCCAGGGGTTCAAACCCTGTGATACGAGAGCCATACATCAGGACCGGAATGCTCAATGCCGAGCCTAGAAGAGTTAGCGTCAGCGTGCGTACAGGCGGGATCGGTTTGGAGCTTGCGAGCGGTGTGTCACCGGCACGCAGGAATCGAAACGCCTTGTAGAAGCCGTGACCGATCATGTGAAGGGCGGCGGCTGAGAAAGCGGCAACGCCACATTGGATCATGGTGAAGCCCATTTGGCTGACGGTTGACCAGGCCAGCGTTCGTTTGACCTTAACTTGAGACCACATGGCGACCGCGCCAAGAACCGCCGTGAGAGTGCCAACAAGGGAGAGCAAAAGCAACGCTGCGGGAACTTGTGCCATGAGGGGGGCGAATCGCAACACCAAGGCTCCACCCGCGTTGATAATGCCTGCATGCATCATGGCTGATACGGGCGTAGGCGATTCTAATGTCTCGGGCAGCCAACTGTGGAACGGAACCTGTGCCGACTTCGTCAGGGCTGCACCAGCAAGCAGCAGAGCGACGGTAGTCGCCATCGGTCCTGTAGGATTAGCACCCAGGAAATCGTGAGCGTCTAGCGTATTCCATTCGATAAAAATGAGGCCGAAAGCGGCCAACAACATGAGGTCGCCGAGTCTACTGATGAGGAATTTTTTTCGCGCGGGGCGAAGTCGTTCCGGGCGATCGGTGCAATAGGTGAGCAGACCATGCAAACCATAACTGGTAAGCGTCCAGGCTGCAAACAACAGGATGATGTTAGAGGCGAGCATGAGCAAAAAAGCCGAAGCGACAGTCAAGTTGAGTAAGCGAAGAAAACGCGGCTGACCTGGATCACCGTCAAGATGACGCAGGGAGAAACGGTAGCAAGCAAGCCCGACGCCACCGACGAGCAAGGCGAGAGCAGCGGTTAAGCGGTCCATAATCAGCCCCGCGAAGCAGATGGGCTGAGGCTGGTTGATAGTCACCGCCACAAGGAGGGCGGCCGTCATGAATAAGGCAAGAGGAACGAGACCCAGAGGATGCGTCCGGCCGAGGCTGGGCAATTGTTTTTGGTCAAACGTTTCGGTGTACATAGTGTTCTCGCTCATGACAACGTTAGTCAGCCGGGGCGATGACGGCCTTGATTAATGCTATTCGTATCATGACATTTATATCGCATTACGACTCGAGATTCAAGAATAATTTTTCGTAAAATCGTAGAAATGAACTTTTCACGGGTTCCGGTTGACGGGATTACCCTGGCCATGTCATCATCAATCCATGCTCAGAAAGGGTGCATGGCGGATACACCGGATTGCCGAATGCGTTGCCGTCGCGATCAAACCATTCGGATATAACAGAGACGATAACCATGATAGCCCTTGTCGGGGTTGGTTAATGGCTCGTCACCCCTATCAACTCACCCAGCGGTAAATGGCCGATCACAACAACATCTACTAGCATCGCAGCCGAAAAGGATCGATAACCCCTAACGTACGGCACCCCGAGCAAGGTCAAAAGGAAATAGAAATATGGAAAACCATTCTTCGCCATCGAATAATCAACCGGCGGCGAAAGATCCAACTACATTTGTGGCATTTCGCCACATTCCCGAGCTTGACGGATTGCGAGGAATTGCTGTATTGCTAGTGATAGCGCTCCACGCTCATATCCCTTTTTTTTTGAATCGAAGTATAGGGGTTGATCTATTCTTTGTTCTGAGCGGTTTCCTTATAACTTCAATCATGCTGAAAGAATGGCAAAAGACCAAAACAATATCGTTGCCATTATTTTACAGCCGTCGCGTATTGCGACTATACCCTGGGCTTTTTTTTATGATCGTAGGTGTTTGTCTTCATGCAATAATTTTTCTGCCCTGGCTCAAGACACAACAAACATTAATAACTGCGTTGCTATCATTCTTGTTTGTAGGAAATTGGGCCGAAGCATACGGTTTGCGCGATTTTGGCATTTTTTACCATACATGGTCACTATCTATCGAGTTTCAGTATTATCTGGTTTGGCCTTTTATTGTACGCACAATTCTTAGGTCTGGATTTACAATACGAGCTTTGATTGTTATGGGGATCGTGGCAATTGTGCTAATCGCGACAAGGCGCTTTTACTGTGTCAGTGTGTTACATCTCTCATCGGAGCGGGTTTATTTGGGGCTAGACACTCACTCGGACGGATTGATTCTTGGGGGTGTAATTGCAATGCTTTACTCGCAAGGTTGGTTACTGAGAAAACGGATCGGCTCGCTACTAATCAATTTCCTGTTCGGATGCTCATTGATCTACTATTTCTGCATCATGACAAGAATTATCCCTTCTGATAATTTGCCACTTTGGCTTCATATGTCATTAGTCGTCACTTGCACCAGTTTTGTATTAGTATGGGTTATTACTGCTCCTCCAGGCAGAACAGCCTGGTTGCGATGGAAGCCATTGGTATGGATTGGGACAATCTCGTACGGGCTTTACTTGTGGAACTTCCCTACAACCTATATTTTAACAATAAGAGCTTTGCCTGAAAGTGTGAACATAGTTCTACAAGTCACTTGCACATTCGTTGCTGCTGTGACGTCCTATTACTTGATTGAGAAACCGTTTTTGATGTTAAAAGATAGGATGAAGCCTGGCACAATGACCACAAATCAACCATCACCAGAGAATGTAGGATAATGTGTTTAGCAGGGTATAAGGGAGATTATGGTAAAGATCTCCCTGGATTATGGCGATCATGCGGGCGGTAGAGTTGCTTTCGTTGCAGGGTAGAAATTATTGCTGAATAACTCAGTGGAACGCGCCTAGTAAGTTTTCTTTCACCAGTAAAACGACGCGTTCGATTCCTTTGATTATCTGGTCCTTTTTTGCTTTTGCGCTTACTCCACAATGAACTTCGCGTGCAAGTGTTATAAGGTTACTATTTGATAGTTTGGCGAGATTTAATTCTCGCAATCCTTGTTCTATTTCTTGGCGTGTTGAATCAAAGCAATTTGCACGTTCTTTTAGAGCATTTATCTTCTGGGCGTACTCTTTCACTTCGGTTCCAGCGGTCTTGGGTGTCGCTTTGGTTGTTGTTCGTTTGCCTGGTTTTACGGCACCTGTGATGCCGATCCAGATGGTCTCTATTACGTCATTTTTAGTTGGTTTGGTTTTCACAGCAAAGCCAAGATCAACCGCAAGATGAGCGAGGGTATCTTTGTCAAGTGCATTGAGGTCAATAGCGTGCATCTTGCGATTTAATTCCTCTTGATCGACTTCCGGAGCGGTGGAACGTGTTTTTAATCCTCGCAGTTTATCATATGCTGCGATGACTGCATTCAAGTGCGGCGGGATATGTAATTCGCGGTTAACGCGATATTCTTTTGCTTGTTGTACAAGATCGACAAATTGATAAAGGTCCAGTTCACCTATTTGGTCTAGTACCTTAGCAGCCCGGCGAAGTTCATCCACAACTTGGGAATTAGAACCTAGATCACTGAGGGGTTCGGTCAAGCTGAGCAAGTATTTTTTAAGGGTGCTCAATTTCATGATTTATCCTCTCAAGTATTTCAGCCGTCAAGGCGTTGAAAGTGCTTTTGGCGGACGCATCATTCCAGGCAGCTATTGCATGATCGTGATCAAGGATTGGGGTCATGGCAGAATTGACATAGCAAGCCGCTTGCCGAATGGGTGTAGAAAATTGATGTACATGCCCATTCCAAATCCTTGCTAATAGTGTATTTAACTGTTGCCAAATCCCAATCTGTTTAATCGGAATCGGGCTTGCTCCTCCGGTAGGCACGCGATTGGCCAGTATACCGAGCACATCAAAACCATGCAGTGACTTCTCACGTAGCCGCTGTAGTTCAGCAAACAAATGCGGTACCGGGATAGTGCTGCAGATGTGGTCCAAAATCACGGGAATGACCAAAAAATCGGAGGCAGCGATGGCATTGATACAGGCAGTACTCAAACGTGGCGGACAGTCAATGATAATAAAATCAAAAAGCTCATCTATTTTTGTGCTATGTAATGCTTCGCGAAGTAAAAATCGAATATCGATTTTGCAATTGGGATTGGCCAGCCAATCCAGCATTATAAACTCTTCTACTTGAAGTAAGCCAACATCAGCTTGTGTTTCATTATATATTTGTGAAGAACCTTCTGTTTTCAATTCAGGCGTTAATAAAATAGCAGTATTTCCAACTAATGAGCATTTATCCATATTCGGCAGAGAATAAATGCGATTAATGAAATTTGCTGGCGTTCTATCAGAGTCAGATAGATAATGCTGAAGTGTTTGTTTCGTTTTGTGTAAATTGTCCCGCATACCCGGCCCAACGCAAAGCGAGGTCAACGAACGCTGATGATCACAATCTATCAATAATACTCGCTTGCCGTGTTCCCTCGATAGTGTTCCTGCCAGATTCAGGCTGATCGTCGTCTTGCCGACGCCCCCTTTGAGGTTCAGTAATGAAATGATCGGACATTTACGCTCGCTGCCCAATCGTACAAATGGCGGAGCATCTGGTGAAACGGGGCGTTCCCAAATCTTTCCTCCGTCTGCCAGAACTTTCCGTAAATGGGTCTCCATTTCGCGATGTTTCTTACATTTCTTCTGGTAGCGACGACGATGTTGATTTGCTTTTAATTCCAATTTTTTTGAGTATTCCTGAGCTTCTTGAAGTTGTTGCTTACAGGTCTTATTTGATTCACCAAGATTGGCGATCTCGGCATTTTTTTCCTTGATCGTCGTAGATCTGCGTAAAAGCTCACTTCGGGAATTGGTAACTTCGATTTGTAGATGTTCTTTTTGAACTTTCTCTTTTTTGATTTCAGCTTCAAGGGTTGCTTTTTGCCCTAGTAGCTTTTTGTAGTTGGCTTCAAAGTTAGTCTTGGCATTATTCGCCTGAGTCGTATTTTGTTCAGCCAGCTTTAGATTTTGTTCCGTAAGTTTTTGTTTGTCTTCCGCGTGGGCCAATTTCGATGATAGTTTTTCCATTTCCGCCTTGGATTCGCTACTCTTCTTTAGCTGGCTTTCGTACATTTTGGTCACGAACCAGCAGGCAACGGACACTCCTGAGACGATCCCGACAATAAAAGCGGCTAGGACTTCCGGCCCGTCTTTGATGAGTTTGCTGAGAAATTGGTAGGTATCCAACGGATTCATGGGGCGACTCCCCTGAGTCTGCAATGATGAGATTCTGGTGATTAATGGTAACCTAACGTATACTTTCGCCTTCGGCAATAGGAAAAAAGTGGCATCTTGTCTATTCCTTCTTGGAAAAACCGTTCTTCCCCGGTATATTTAAGAGATTGACCCGAGTTATGGAGTTGACCATGGCCGTGAAAAACGACCTCCCTCATAAGCCAATGAACGGTGCGGAAATATTGATCCAGTGCCTGATGAATCATGGCGTGGACATTGTTTTTGCTTATCCCGGTGGGGCGAGTATGCCTCTTCACCAGGCTTTGACCGCCGTTGAAGGCAACTTGAGAACTATTCTGCCACGACATGAGCAAGGCGGCGGTTTTGCGGCTGCCGGTTATGCGCGAACCACAGGCAAAGTGGGCGTTTGCATGTCAACCAGCGGCCCTGGTGCGACCAATTTCGTTACGGTGCTGGCTGATAGCAAGATGGATTCGTGCCCGGTCATAGCTATCACGGGGCAAGTGAGCACGCCGGTGATCGGGACCGATGCGTTCCAGGAGACGCCCATTGTCGAAGTGTGCCGGGCGGTCACGAAGCACCATTACCTTATCACCCGCACTGAAGATATCGTCCGGGTGATGAAAGAAGCTTTTCATATTGCCTCGACGGGGCGGCCCGGTCCAATTCTGATAGACGTACCCAAGGACGTCCAACTCCGCGAGATAACGGTCAGCGATTGGGACCCGCCCATGAATCTGCCCGGCTATCACCCCCATCGTCGGGCGACGGTTGACGAGTTGCAAAAGGTCATCGAACTAATCAAGCAATCGAAGAAACCGATCATATATGCGGGCGGAGGAGTTACCTTCAGCGGAGCATCTTCCCATCTGCGAGCCTTCGCGGAGAAGACCGGTATTCCTGTTGCACTCACGTTGCACGGCTTAGGCAGTTTCCCGGCCGATCACTTTCTGTGCCTAAACATGCTCGGGATGCACGGAACGGTATATTCAAACTATGCGATCAACGAGGCCGACCTACTGCTGTCGTTTGGCGTTCGTTTCGACGACCGCGTGACCGGCAAGCTCAGCGAATTTGCTAAGCATGGAAAAATTGTGCATATTGATATCGATCCCAGCGAATTGAACAAGAACAAGCCGGCGTTGGTGCCGATCCATGGCGATGTGTGCCAGGCTCTACAGGACCTAAACCGCCTGCTCGATTCGGAACAAACTTCGACGGCTCCTCGCGGAAGTCGCTACCCCGAGTGGATTCGTCAGGTCGAAGAATGGCGCGAGACAGAGCCGATGCGGTTTGCGGATCGCGACGACGCCATTCTGCCGCAGTTCGCCATCCAACGGCTGCACGCGGTGTTGAAGCGAAAAGGTTTGCTCGACGAGACCATTATTTCGACGGGCGTCGGCCAGCATCAAATGTGGGCGGCGCAGTATTTCCCGTTCACGAAGCCGCGGACGTGGCTCACCTCAGGCGGTCTAGGTACGATGGGCTTTGGTCTACCCTCGGCGATGGGGGCACAGGCGGCGTTTCCGCTCAAGACGTGTGTCGATATCGACGGTGATGGTAGTTTCCTGATGAACATTCAGGAATTGGCGTGCTGTTTCACGGAAAAACTACCCGTGAAGGTCCTGCTGCTGAACAACCAACATCTGGGTATGGTGGTGCAGTGGGAAGACCGCTTCCATGGCGGAAATCGCGCTCACACCTACCTCGGTGCAGGACACGGCGAGGCTCCTTATCCTGACTTTGTCACGCTCGCCAAGGGCTTCCGCTGTGGAGCAAAACGGATCGTCGAGAAGTCAGACGTAGACAGCGCAATTGAAGAAATGCTTGACAGCAAAGGCCCGTTCGTTCTGGACGTGATGGTTCCCTACCAGGAACACGTCTTGCCGATGATTCCGAGCGGCCGAACCGTGCGCGATATGATCAAGGCGTAAAAAGGTGTGACACGCCGACGAGCCGGGCCAACTTCACCGCGAGTTGCTCCGGCTCATCTTCGCTTTAGGATTAACCAGGTTTCAAGGCATCGAGAAACGCCGCAACACTTGCGGTTTTGGCCAGTAGACGCAGTTCCGCGAGTCGTTCTGGGTCGGTGATTGTCCCTAACATCGCGTCACACCCAGCGGCAACGGATTCGCCGAAGCGAACTTCGACGAGTAAGCGAACGGCTTCCCTTCTTTCCAATACGGTCGCTTCCTGTCGGCCTTCGAGACGACCTTCGAGACGACCTTCTTGGATAAACGCCTGTGCTACCAAATTTTCGCGCATCTCTTCCCTCGCGATGATTGAGAAGATGTCCAGCTCGTCATCGGCCAGACTACCAAAGAACGCAAGAGTTGTCAGCAGATCCGCCCTACGCGCCCCATCCAACGAGCGGTGGCGAATCGCTTCTGCGGCGTAAGTTACTGCCTCGCGTACATCTCCCTCATGCGCACACAGCGGCAACAACGCCATCAGCCCAGGGTTCAGTTCCCACCACGGCTCCGGACGTAGTCTCCACAAACAGATCTCATGAAACCAAATCTGTTGGATCGTTCGACCAACGACCGATTCGAGGCGAAAGTTTCCTTGCTGGTCGCGATAACCTTGCGGCGTCAGAACGAACACGACTATTTCTGTCGGCAATCGTTCTCGCTCCGACAACAGACCGCTCTTGGAAAGTAGACTCCAGACTACAGACTCGGTCCAAACGGTCTGTGACTCGAAGTAGACCACGAAATGACGACCATCACGGCTGGCGCGAAACGCTCGATCTGCGAGCCGCTCGGTCGTCTGTAAGGTGTCACCGATGGGCGTCCATTCATCGACGCGGATATCAGCCAGCCGCGCCAAGGCGGGGCCGTCGGTGTGGGCGATGATTTTGAAGGAGCGGTCGTAGTCCACGGGCGAAAGCCCTCGAAGGTTCTCAACGCTTGATGCCGCTCATCGCCTCCAGAGCGAGATACAATGCCTGCGTCCCTTTGCGCCCGTAGCCCAGTGCTCGAACGCTCTCGTACAACTGCTTCACCAACCCTAATCCCGGCAACGCAATTCCCATCCGTTCTGCCTCGGCTAGGGCGATGCCCATGTCCTTGATGAAGTGCTCGACGTAGAATCCCGGCTCGAAGTCACCCTTCAAGATACGCGGGCCAAGCACCTCCAGAGCCTTACTTCCGGCCGCACCCACGGATACCGATTTCATCACTGTTTCCATGGATAGACCGGCCTTATGACCGTATAGTAACGCCTCGCAAAGCGCGATCATGTTGCCGCTAATCAAGATTTGGTTGACCATCTTGGTATGCTGTCCCGCCCCGGCCGGTCCCTGATGCACGATCGTCTTGCCCATCGTTTCAAATAACGGACTGATGGCGTCAATGACTTCCTTGTCGCCTCCGATCATGATTGACAAGGCTGCGTTCTTCGCTCCGACATCACCACCGCTGACAGGGGCATCGACCGCATGCACGCCCTTGGTCTTGGCGGCGGCATAAATATCGCGAGCCAGTGCCGGTTCCGAAGTGGTCATATCCACCAGTACCGTCCCGGGTTTGCTCCCGGCTAACGCGCCATCGGTTCCGAGGAAGACTTCGCGGACGTCCTTGGGAAAACCGACGATGGCAAACACGATATCACTTTGAGCGGCGACCTCCTTGGGCGTTGCGGCGAACATCGCCCCAGCATCGATCAGTGGTTGGGCCTTGTCCTTGCTGCGGTTATAGACCGTAGCCGCGTAGCCCTTGGTCATGGCATGTTGGCACATCCACCGCCCCATGACGCCGGTACCGATCCAGCCGATTTTTGTCTTACCTGGTTCTACCTTGTTCATGATTCCTCTCCTGTTTAGAACCTGTCGGAGCCGGGGCGTGTCAACGCCCCGGCCGAGCCTCTCTCCCCGGTTGCGATATCATAGATGTAGTAATCCGAGTTCGCTGAAAGTAGTGAAAGTAGGCGAGCGGAGGGCACAAGTCTTCTATGGTTGCAAGTGGCGGACGTAAATCCTCTGATACGTCCGGTTGGTCAAACCGTCGTTCGCGTCGTACATTTTCGGAAGCGAGAGGTATTGCTATGAGAAAATTACGCTGGGGCATCCTGGGTGTGGCGAAGATCAACAATCGCTTGATCCCCTCCTTCCACCGACTGACGCGTGGCGAACTGCGAGCGATTGCCAGCCGCGATCTTGCCAAAGCACAGCAGGCCGCCCAAGCCGGAGGCATTCCCGTTGCTCATGCTGGTTACGAAGCATTGCTCGCCGATCCGTCGATTGATGCTGTCTATATCCCGTTGCCCAACACGATGCACGACGAATGGGCACGCAAAGCGGCCGACGCCGGGAAGCACATCCTGTGCGAAAAACCCTTAACACCTAACGCGGCTGAAGCGGAAAGCCTGATCGCCTACTGTGGATCCAAGGGTGTCAAACTCATGGACGGTTTCATGTGGCCGCATCATCCTCGCACCGACCTGATTCGACAGGCCATCGACCGTGGGCAGATTGGCAAGGTAAAGCGCGTTTCGGGAGCTTTCACTTTTCATTTGCCGTTGGACCCGTCGAACATCCGACTGCAAGTGGGCACGGCCGGGGGCAGCCTGCTCGACGTGGGTTGCTATCCTGTCTACGGAATCCGGTGGGCGTTTGGCGTCGAGCCGGTTCGGGCCTTTGCGACGGCTCGGATGGGTTACGGCGTCGATCTGGAAATGAGCGGTATCCTGTGGTTTGCAGATGGTCGTATCGCTTCGTTCGACTGCGGTTTTACCGCGCCGATGCGTCAATGGCTGGAAATTGTCGGCGAGACAGGCGTGATCCGCGTGCCGGACATGTGGGCTCCCGGTGTTGAAGCCGGCTACTTGATCGAACGTGCAAACGGACAACCGCCGGAACGATATTCGATCCATGGCGAAGACCAAATACGCCATATGCTCGATAACTTTTCAGCGGCCGTGCTTGACGGTAAGCCAGTGAAAGCGGACCCCAAACAGGCGTACGGCACGCTGCGAGTGTTGGACGCGCTGACGCGCTCGGCTCGCGAGGGGCGAACGGTTGATATCTGAAACGGCCATCGAGGTAAATGAGCTAACCTTCGCGCACGGATCACGACGTGCGTTGGATGGGGTTTCGTTTCGTGTGTCGTTGGGCGAGCGAGTAGGGCTAGTGGGGCCGAACGGCGCTGGTAAGACGAGTCTGTTTTTGTGCCTGGCGGGGGTGTTACGCCCTCAGTCGGGCACAGTGCGGG
This sequence comes from Planctomycetia bacterium, assembly GCA_009918525.1. GTDB lineage: Bacteria > Planctomycetota > Planctomycetia > Gemmatales > Gemmataceae > RGDT01. Next base: position 10,240 of record RGDT01000026.1, on the reverse strand, counting down.
TGTGTGGACTGGACGTACGAGCCGAACGGCGCGGGTTGCCCCGTTGCTTGGGGATTGTCTTCCAGGACAGCGACGACCAGCTATTTAATAGTAGCGTTCACGATGATGTCGCGTTCGGGCCGCTGAATCTCGGCCTTGAACCGGGCGAGGTGCGTAAGCGTGTCAGCGAGGCACTCCAACGTGTCGGCATGTCCGGCCAGGAGGCCCGCGTTCCGATGCAGTTGTCCGGCGGTGAAAAACGACGGATAGCCCTGGCCGGGGTATTAGCGATGCGGCCGGAGGTGTTGTTACTAGACGAACCGACCATGTTTCTGGACCCACGCGGACGGCGTGAATTGATAGGGTTGTTGCGCGAAGTCGCAGGCACCCAGTTGGTGGCGTCTCACGATTTGGAGTTCATTCGCGAATTATGTCCGCGTATAATGCTTCTTGACGGGGGAAAAGTGATTGTCGATGGTCCAACCGATAGCATCTTAGCTGATTCGACGTTAATGAACCGACACGGACTCGAAGTGCCCTGGAGTTTGCGATGAAGGCTCAAGCAGCGCCGTCGCACCGTTTCCGACTCTGAGGGTGGGTCAGAGCCAGGCGAGCGGGGTGTGTCAACGCCCCGATTGGTGCAGCGGGTCACTGCCGTTTGGTGCCTTGATTTGTTTTCACCACAACTCACGCATCACTTTGCCTTCGGCGATACGCCAGGGACGGTCGAGGGCATCGCGGTAATGGCCTGCGGGATCGTAGCCGAGAACGTCGAATATCGTCGCCGATACGTCTTGCGGCGAAAAGGTCGGAGTCGTGGGATAGGCTCCGCGTCGATCTGTCGCTCCAATCACCTGACCACCACGCACACCCGCACCGGCGAAGGCGATCGAGTATGCCGCGCCCCAATGTTTTCGCCCTGGGGAACTGCCGATGAAAGTCTTTTCCAGCGCTACCAGGGGAGCACGTCCGAACTCGCCCATGCACACGACTAGCGTTGTATCGAGCAAGCCACGTTGGCCCAGATCATCAAGCAGAGCGGCAAAGGTTGAATCGAAGCGCGGTAACAGTCGATTGCTCAGAGCATCGAAAATATCGTTATGGGTATCCCATCCATAGGCTTCAGTGTCGTCCAGGGCTTTATCCTGACCGCGAATGGAGGGATTGTAAAACGCCACGACGTAGGGGACGCCCGCCTCGATGAGTCGGCGGGCCAACAAACATCCCTGGCCGCTGCGATGCAGTCCATAGCGTTCACGCACGGCGAGCGGTTCGCGGCTCAGATCGAAGGCATGACGCACGTGCGGATTATCGAGTACTGCATGGGCTTGACGACGATACTCGTCGGTTTCGCCCAACTGATGTCGATAGCGGTCTATCGACTCCAGTAGTGAACGCCGCCGCGATACCCGTAGGGGTGGTAGATCATCGCGGGGCACGAGATCGTCTAGTGCCAGCTCCGATGGATCGCCGATGACCAACGGCTCGGCACTTTGTCCGAGAAATCCCGGTTGCTGTCCGGCGGAGATCAATTCCGGGGCCAGCAAAGGCCCGTTGACATGCGCCGCAGTGTAAGGCAGTCTGCCCGAGGGACGTAGTCGTCGCAGGATCGCACCCATCGTGGGCTGATCCGTTGGTTTGGGGATTGGATTGGACGATTTGCGAGCGTGAAAGTGGCCCGTAAGTGCCAGATAACAGGCCGACCCGTGATCAAGGTCGTCATGCGACATACTGCGAACAATAGCGAGCCGATCGGCGCGAGCAGCGATCTTCGGCATATGTTCGCAGAAACGTGCGCCGTTGATTCGTGTCGGGATCGTGTTGAATAGGCCGCGTACTTCGGCAGGTGCGTTGGGTTTGGGGTCCCAGGTGTCAATTTGGCTCTGCCCACCGCCCGCAAACAAAATCAGCACCGAACGCGACGAGCGAGACGCGGCCAAACATCGGCCCACAGCCGGTAGACCGAGCGACAACCAAGAACGTCGGGTGATGAGTTGAAGCATGACAGTTATTGTCGCGAAGCACGTCGGGAGTTGCAAGAGATTGCTTCTGTCAAGACAGTGAAAGGCCCCCTCTGCTCACCGCTTTCAAAGTTTAACTGAGGTTATTCGCGAAACGGTTTGGACCGGTCCTACCGTCCGGACTCTTCATTTCTCATTTTTTCGCGAGAGGAGCTTGACGAGCTGAAAAATGGTATTACAATAAAATACTCAAGTATAAATAAGTATTACATATAGAGGAGGCCTCATGAAAAACAAGACACAAAGTACAAATCAGCAAGGTTTTACGCTGATCGAACTCTTGGTAGTAATTGCCATTATCGCTATGCTGATTGGACTCCTATTGCCCGCTGTACAAAAAGTCCGCGAAGCCGCCGCCCGGATGCAGAGCAGTAATAATCTCAAGCAAATGGGATTAGCTCTTCACAGCTACGAGAGTGCCAACGGCCGTATCCCCGGCCTGATGCCGGTCGGAACGAGCAACTCGACTTCCTTCGGCTACTCCGTTCATACTCAATTACTGCCATTCATTGAGCAAGAGAACCTCGGTAAGCAAATCGATATGAACCAACCTCTCTTTGTCGGCCAGTTTCCGACGCCTTCGTTTCAGCTGAATCCAACCGTGGCATCTGCCGCCGGGAGTGTGGTCAAGACGTTCCTTTGCCCGGCTGATAGTCAATCACCATTTTTCACTACGAACAGCGGCGGCGGTGTTCACGCCGGAACAAACTACGTCATCAACCTTGGTTCCGGTGTTGTCAGCACTGCAACCAATGGCTATGACACGCGGTTCCCCACGGATGGCATGTTCTTTTATGGTGCAGGAGCGAGATTTTCCGACATCACGGACGGGACATCGAACACCCTGTTTTTGTCGCAGTGCTTACTCGGGTTGAACCAGAATCAGACAAAACTGTTCACAGACCTAAGCATTAACGAGCGAAAACGTCAGACGGCTAGTCTTTCGGGGAAGGGACTATTTACTGGTCCTGGAGGCACCGCGCCAGGTTATGGTGTTAACCCCCCCATCAACGCAACGGAATATCTCGCCGCGACCTCCTGGCGGGGTAATCGTGGTGGCTCCTGGATCTGGGGTAATGCAACGGCCAACGGCTTCACGGCTGCTCTGCGTCCTAACAGTCCAGAACCGGACGCAACAGCGCACGGAATAGGCTTTTTATCGGCTCGCAGTCAATTTAACGGCGGCGTGAACGTGTGCATGGGCGACGGCAGCGTGCGTTTCGTTGTTGACAGCATCAACTTGAACACGTGGCGTTCACTTGCCACGCGGGCCTCAGGCGAAGTGATAGGTGGCAACCAGTTTTAATCAGTCGCTTTCTGGAGAATAGTTAATTTACATGCAATTGGCGATTATCGCTGCCCTGGGAGTGGACCCCACTTCGTGGCCGGGGTTTAGCGGCGACGGAAAAAGTACCGCGACGGTGCGTAGCCTCCAAAATGCGATTGGTTAAGGATCGCAACATTCGTTGTTCGTGGACATCACCAGATATCGCCACTCTTTTCGATTTCGATTTCGATTTCGAAGCCAGGGAGGTCTCCCCTTGCCCCTGGTCCCCGTTCGGGGAAAACGATGATTGTCGTCCATACTCGTGGTTCGCTAATAGCCTACGACGCGACAACCGGGAGGCAACTTACCCAACTCGGGTGGACTTGTGGGAAATAACATCCCGTCACCGGTCGTGGCGGACGGGTTGGAAGGCAATGGTGCTGGTGAAAATCGTATGCAGCCCGACGCGGAGGCGTCGGCTCGTTCTAACGGTTGCGATCGGCTTACCGACCGTGGAGTTGAAACTCTTTGGTAGGGCAAGAAAGCCATTTGCTATCGTCGCGAGTGTTTTAGAGCCGGAAGCATAAGCGATGGCCAATCGGGGTGTTTCAACGACCCGATCACCCTTTACGCTTCCGGCTCTTAAGGAGTCGCCCTCGCTTGGCGGCGATGTGGTCGTGGACGACAAGGTGGGCACCACATGAAATATCTGAGCCGGAAACGTTAGCGACGGCAACGATCAGAGCGCCGTCACTAACGTTTCCGGCTCAGACGGCCGCCAGTCCGTCCTGTTTCTTCCCCTGATTATTTCGGAGACGCTGATGAGGGCAAGCTGTCTATCATACTCCGTAGATCGACCATCGTTTGTTGACTGACCGTAAAAAACCCTTCCTGTGGACGGTCGAGATCGGTCACCAGTGTTATGATGGCCGAAAAGACAAATACCAGCACGATAATTACAAGCGATCTTCTTGATTTCGAGAGTCCTTCGTGATAGCCAACTCCAAACATGGTCGCCACGGTGATCAGATAGAGAATCACCCACAGTACGTTCGGAAGCCGACTGCGCAGGCCGACCAGGACACGCTTCGAGTGGACGTCGATCGTTTCGTTCAACGCTTGGATGAAAAGTCCGACCACGATGGAATTGGGGTGCATCCGTCCGACCGCTTCGGCCTCTTTCCAGAGCTGTCTATGCAGTTCGTTGGATCGGCGCAAGACCAGATCGACGTCTCCGGTCTGGACTACTTCGAGACGGGCCTCCACATACTCGGCCAAGAGCTTGCGGATCTTCTCGCTGTGGCCATCGGGGAGCAACCCGGTACGCAAGTATGTCGTGCCGACGGCGTTGGCTTCCTCAACGACCATCTGTCTACGGGCGTCGAAACGCGATGCCGCCAAACTGAACGTGAACGCCACGATCAATCCCAACAGCCCTAGCGATGCTGCCACGATGGCAGCGACCGGCGCATCCAATTCGTCCGCGTAATGCAGCCGCCGAGCTTTTCCGATCCGATAACCCGCCTCAATCGCGAACAGGACGACGGCAACGGTAAGCCCGAAAATGGCCCAGATGGGTAGATAATCGAGCGGTCTACTAACGAGCATCGATCACCTCACAGGCTTTGGATCCTGATCCAGCGGTTGCGATTGTGGGGCCAAAGGCGAAGCCTTCCTCTGGCCCATAGCCTCTCTTTCCCCGACAGGGGATGTTACGCTCTGACGGCCGGCCCGGCTTGGGTCTCGAAATAGACCTTTTTACCGCCTTCGAGAATGGCTTCCGGCTTCATGGTCGCGAACAGGTGCATCAGTCGGGCGATGATGCCCGTCCAGCCGGTCTGATGACTAGCACCAAGGCCCGCCCCATTGTCGCCGTGGAAGTATTCGTAAAAGAGCAGGCATTCGCGCCAGTGTGGGTCCTCCTGGAACTTCCGGTTACCCCCGTAAACTGGACGCCGGCCGTCCTTGTCTTTGAGAAAGATGTTCGCGAGCCGTCGTGAGATTTCCTCGGCGACCTGGTACAAGTTCATCTGCCGGCCCGATCCGGTGGGGCATTCGACCGTGAAATCGTTTCCGTAATAGGCGAAGTATTGTAGTAGCGCCCGAATGATCAGAGCGTTGACCGGCATCCAAATGGGGCCGCGCCAGTTCGAGTTGCCACCGAACATGCCCGAATCGGACTCAGCAGGCAAATACGAGACGCGATATTCTTGTCCGCCGACGTGGAAGACGTAGGGGTGGTCGGCATGGCAACGCGACAGCGACCGAATTCCGAATTCGCTGAGGAACTCCTTCTCGTCGAGCATTTTGGTTAGCACGCGGCGGAGCTTGGTCTCGTCAAGGATAGAAGCGAGCCGACGACCAGCGAAACCAGTCTTCAACGGATCGTGGATCGCCGAACGGATTTCGGGCCGGGCTTCGAGAAAACGGATGAATCGCTCACCGATTTCCGGGTACTTCTCCATCCCCGCACCGTCGAACATTGTGGTTGCGCAAAGCGGCAAGAGGCCCACCATGGAACGCACCTTGAGCCGTTTGGATTGACCGTCGGGCAGGCGTAGCACGTCGTAGAAGAAACCATCCTCGTCATCCCACATGCCGGTTTCGTCGCCCAGGTGGGTCATCGCCGACGCGATCCAGAAATAGTGCTCGAGGAACTTGAGAGCCATGTCCGCGTAGTCAGAGTCCGTCATCGCCAGTTCGACAGCAATCTCAAGCATGTTCTGACAGAACAGAGCCATCCAGGCTGTGCCGTCGGCCTGCTCCAAGTAGCCGCCGGTCGGCAGTGGAGCGCTGCGGTCGAAAACGCCGATGTTGTCCAATCCAAGGAAACCGCCCTCGAAAACATTCCGCCCTGTGCGATCCTTCCGGTTGACCCACCAAGTGAAGTTGAGCAGCAGCTTCTGGAAACAGCTTTTGAGCCAATCTCGGTCCCCGTCTCCCTGCTTTTCGGTTGTGATTCTGGGTACCGAGGGGAAAGCCCCCTTTTCCGCAGTTTGCGATTCGGGGCCGGAGAGGGGAAGCTTCCCTCTCCCCGCTTCCAGCCGGTAAGTAAAGATGGTGGCCCAGGCATGAACTGGCGGATTAACATCGCTAAAATTCCATTCGTAGGCCGGTATCTGGCCATTGGGGTGCATGTAGCGTTCCCGAAGCATTAGTTTAAGTTGCTGCTTGCCGAAATCAGGGTCCACGAGTGTGATCGCCAGGACATGGAAGGCTAGATCCCAGGCGGCATACCAAGGATACTCCCATTTGTCGGGCATGGAGATGAGGTCGCCGTTGTACATGTGGTGCCAGTGGTCGTTCCGAGGCCCGGCCTTATGGGAGGTTTTGAAGGGATCGGAACCACGTTCTTCTAGCCATTTGTCCACGTCGTAGTGGTAGAACTGCTTGCTCCAGAGCATTCCGGCCAGGGCCTGACGCATGACGTTGGCTTGATCGGCATTCAAGGAGCGTGGGATTACGGTCGCGTAGAACTCGTCAGCTTCCTTGCGACGGGCCTGGAGCGTTCTTTCGAACGGTGTAAAAGGAGTCTTCCCCTGTTCATTGCCGGAGCCGAAACTGGCCGGAGCCATGTCACTCAGGCGAAGCCGGACCACCCGGCTTTGACCTGAATTGACGGTCAACCGATAATGGGCCGCGACTTTTGTCCCCTTTTTCTCGGGGTTTACGGCTTCTTCCCGGCCATGGACGATATAGTTGTTGATGCCGTCTTTGACATACGGACTCTGGTTGGGCACCCCAAATAGGCGATGTGTGTTTGTCTCGTTCTCAGTGAACAACAGAGGCACTTCAAGCTCACAGTAGAGATACCGCACGCCCAGGTAGGGATCAACTGCCTTGATGACGCTCCAGCCAGTGGTGCCGGTGGACTGTTGAAGTTCCGGCCTCTTCGCAACCCCTTTGCAAGCCCAGAGATTGCGGAACCATAGAGTCGGCAAGACGTGCAACTCGGCTGCTTCGGGGCCGCGATTCTGAATGGTGATCTGGACTAGGATGTCCTCGGGAGACTCTTTGGCGTAATCGACGAAGACGTCAAAGTAGCGATCCTGGCCGAACACGCCCGTGTCCAGTAGTTCGTACTCAAATTCATTACGTCCCCGACGACGGCTGTTCTCGACAAGGTCGCCATACGGGTAAGCCGCCTGGGGATACTTGTAGAGGTACTTCATGTAAGAATGGGTTGGCGTGCTGTCGAGGTAAAAGTAGTATTCCTTGACGTCCTCGCCGTGGTTGCTTTCGCTGTTCGTCAGGCCGAATAGGCGTTCCTTTAGGATGGGATCCTTGCCGTTCCACAATGCCAGCGCGAAGCAGAGACGTTGCTGGTCGTCAGAGATGCCGGCTAGGCCATCCTCTCCCCATCGGTAGGCGCGAGAGCGTGCATGGTCGTGACTGAAGTAATCCCAGGCGTTTCCGGCCTCGCTGTAGTCCTCGCGAACGGTACCCCACTGACGCTCGCTAAGATAGGGCCCCCACCTTTTCCAGAGGATTTTCTGTTCCTGTGCCTCCTTCAGTCGTGCTTCTTCGGTTGTCATGAATCACCTTCCTTGTAGCTAAAGGGGTTTCGCCGCCCTATTGGTTGGGCGAACCGTCGTGTAAGTAGGATACCCGCAGGGTGAGAGGCACAACAATAAGGGGCAGTCCGAGCTTTTTTGTCAGGATTAGAGATAGTGTGTGTCGGATCACATCGTCAGATTTCAGGGCAATTGGGCAGTCTAGCCTGGAACACCATCGCCAAACCCATAGACGAAGCCAGTGGTGCCGTTGAGACACGATTGCGATTCGGGGGCGAGAGTGGGGCCTCGCTCGCCTCTTTCCCTTAGCCCGATCCAAAGCCTCTTTGGTATCGTCGTCCCTAGGTTCAGGCTTTCGCTGCCCTACTTGACACCTCCTGATAACTGCTAAACTAGCCAGACCTACCTACAACCGGAGGACTCTCCGATGCGACTCCGTCCGTATCTGACTTTGACCGCTGCGGCTCTACTCCTCTTCGCCTCCGTCCTCGTTCCGCTGTTACCAGCAGACGAACCGGCCCTTGCGCCGCTGGCTACGTTACGCGGCCACCGCGAAAACGTCTTTTCGGTCGCCTACTCTCCCGATGGGAAATTGCTCGTCACTACGAGCGGCGATCCGTCGATCAAAGTCTGGGATGTTGCCTCGACCAAACTTCTTAAGACTTTCGGCGAAGGTAACGACGGGCACAAACAGATTATTCTGTCGGTCGCAGTCAGCCCGGACGGTGGGCAGTTCGCGACAGCCAGTGCCGACAACTCCTTGAAGTTTTGGGACATGCCGACCTCCAACGCTATCAAGGAAATCGTGCAGGCGACCGCTCCCCGTAGCGTGGCCGTCAGTCCCGACGGCAAACTTGTCGCAGCCGGCTCGACGGACGGCAAAGTCCGCCTGTGGAACGCCGCCGACGGTAAAGCGATCGGTGAACTGCCTGCAGGTGGTGTCGCCGTCAACGCCTTGGCTTTCACGGCCAACGGCCAGACGCTCGCGGCATTGTCTGCGGATGGAGCCTTGCGCTATTTTAATGTTGCCAGCAACACACTAACGGCTGCGTATGCTGCTCATCCTGGCGAGGCTCATGGATTGGGAATCAGCCCCAACGGAACCGCCGCCTACACCGCTGGCGTGGACGGTACTCTCAAAACGTGGGCGTTTCCACCGACACCCAGCAAGATGCTATTGGCCGAACCGGTCGTCGGGTTGAGTATGTCCGGCGACGGCGCGACCTATGTCGCCGCCAGCGGCAAGACGGCCCGCCTCGGATCGTTGACCACCGGCGAATTGAAGTCCACTTTCTCGGCCGATGTGGACATCACGACAGCCGTCGCGGGCGGTGGGTACGTCGTCGGAGCAACGAACAACCGCGATGTGATTCTCTGGCAGAGCAAAGAGGCGAAACAGATCCGCATCACCGCTCATAATGGCCCGGTCACGAGCGTAGCCATCAACCAGGGCGGAACCTTGTTGGCTACCTCGGGTAAAGATGGTCTCGTGCGGCTGTGGTCGTTGCCTGTGGCCGACTCCAAGAAAATCGACGCGGGCGGCCCGGTTAACGCTTATGTCGCCCTGGCGGATGGTAAACGCTTCGTTGTCGGCGGATCGGATAAGACGGTTCGCCTCGTCAAGAGCGACGGCACCACAGAAAAGCAACTGACCGGCCACACGGGAACCGTGCGCGGCGTGGCAGTCCTGAGCGATGGCAAAACTTTGGCTTCCGCCGGGGACGAAGGTACCATTCGCGTCTGGGGCGCCAAAGCGGAAACAGTCACACAAATCGGCGCACACACCGCCCCTGTCACGACACTTATTGCCAATGGCGACCGCCTCTTCAGTGCGTCGGCAGATGGCAGCGTCAAGCTATGGCAGCCTCCTAGCTCGACCGGGAAAGGAACACTGGCACACGCCGGAGCCGTCACCGCTGTCGCTGTCAGTTCGGATGGAACGCGACTGGTGACCGGTTGCGACGATAAACAGGTCCGGCTGTGGTCGATGACAACCGACAAGACCGAGAAAACAGTCACCGGCCCCAAAATGGCCATTTTGAGTGTAGCACTCAGCCGCGCCGCCGACCGTGTCGCAGCCGGTTCGGCGGATCGGTCGCTGTTCGTTTGGGATGCGAACTCGGCCAAAGAATTACAAAAACTTACGGATCTGAGCGGCTCCGTCAGGGCGGTCGGGCTACCGGCCGACGGCAAGACCGTTGTTGCTGGGCTATCCGACGGCGCTGTGAAACTTTTCGACATGACAACGGGCAAGGAAGGCAAACCGCTGACGGGACACAAAGGGGCGGTCAACGCCCTTGTCCTACCGAGCAAGGGCGAAACCGTGATTACCGGTGGAGAAGACGGCAAGGTAATTGTACAACCCCTGGCTGGCGGTGCTCCCCTAACGTGGTCTGCAGCAGGCCCCGTAACAAGTTTAGCCGTTCGCCCCGATGCGCTGCTCGTCGCCGTCGCCACGG
>RGDT01000250.1 GCA_009918525.1 Planctomycetia bacterium | reverse complement strand
GGGTCCGTCTCCTGATCTCCAGAGGCGCGGTCGCTTCTCGCTGACCATCCATGGCGAGGCCGTCGGATCGGGACGCCGAGGCCGGGTGGTCGTGACCGGAGATGGGGACCCCGGCTACTCTGCGACCTCCCGAATGTTCGGCGAGGCGCTTCTGCTTCTCTCTGACGGCAACAGAGTGGAGTCGCCCGCCAGGGCAGGAGTCGCCAACGCCATACCGTCCAGTGCGTTTTTACTCGTGACCTCGAACATCGGCCCCGCCTTGACCGCGAACGTCGTGCCGTCCTCGTTCAAACAGAAAATGTGCCCACCGTACGCCCAAGGCGATGCCGTGAACCCCGACCCGCCTAGCCGTTTCCGCTCGTAGACCGGCTTGCCTGTCTTCGCCTCGTAACAGGACAAGAACGACCGATCATACAACACATACAAATAATCGCCAACCACTAACGGGGTCGGATGATAAGGACCGGCTTGTTTCTGACACCACGCGATAAATTTGTTGCTCGTTTCGTCGCCCTTGAGGCTGATATCGCCCGTTGCGCCTGGAAGGATGGCGTACACGGGTTTGATGAACGGGTCCAACACATACCCCGATGCGACGATCAAATGATCTTTCGTCGCGAACGGCGTCGGGATGGTGACAATCGACATACCTTTGAGTTGCCATAACAGTTTGCCGTCCAGCGAGTACGACCGCACCTTGCCTTTGCCTGCCGTGACAATTTCCGTTCGCATGGGATTGACCCAGACGAAGGGTGTGGCCCAGTTACTTGTTTCGTCGCGATCGACGCGCCAGAGTTGGTTGCCTGTGCGACCGTCGAGACATTCCAGATACGATTTATCTTCGTTGTCGTTAATGACAAATAGTTTGCCTTCGTGAACAACGGGCGAAGCACCCGTGCCCCAGCCCATTTGTGTTTTGTGTAAGCTGCGGGGTTGCTTCCACAATAGCTTGCCGTCGAGATCATAACAAGCGAGGCCGACATTGCCGAAGTAGGCGTAGATCCGTTGGCCGTCCGTCGCCGGGGTTTCGGAGGCGAGCGAATTTTTGATGTGGATGGTACCGGCAAATTTACCCTGGAAGGGAGATTGTCGCCAGAGTTCTTTGCCGCTGTCGAGATCGTAGCACAGGAGCGTCCAGGTCCATTCACCGGGCGGGGCTTTGCCTTGGAGGTCGGTGATGTACAACCCCTTACGGGCGTCGAACGGCTTGGCGTCGCTGACGGCTGCCGTCACGAAGACACGCCGTCCCCAGACGATGGGCGACGACCAACCGGAGCCGGGCAGATCGACCTTCCAGGCGAGGTTATTCTTGGCGTCCCAGGTGAGCGGCAAACGGGCATGGGACGACACCCCAGCCCGATCCGCGCCGCGAAACGACGGCCAATGATCATCGGCGAAAGCCGGCGAAACGAGTAGGGCGAGGATGAGAAGCGTGCGCATGATCAGACTCCCGGGCGGTGAAAGTATTCTAGGGAGAGAGGAGCGGGAGCGTTGTTAAACGAAGTCGGTCGGTCGATTCAGCAAGCGTTACAGGCGATAAAACGCAGTTCGCGAACAAGTGATAGTTTTGCTAATTCCAGTTATCCTCCAACATCAATCCACATGTCAACGCCAAAGCGATGCAGCCGAAAGAGATGAGCGGCCAAATCCAATAATCAAACCCAAAGGCAAGAAACACTAACATTAATAAGCCAGCAACGCCTTGACCAATTCCAAGCCATCCTAATATCACTTGCATTACTTTCGCTCTTGCTGCAACGATCAAATAAAGGAAGCCAGCCAAATGCAATCCACAAGCAATCTGCATTGCGAGTGTGAAAACAGTTGTTTTTAAATGTTCTTTGCAAATAGAATCTGCAAGCCAAACTAATCCAAAAAGGACTATTGAAGGAATCGCAGGGAAGCAGTTAAAAAGTGGCTCTAGAATATCTTCATCTATGCGGTAATTATGCTGCTCAAGATAATCTAGAAAAACGCCCCAAGCCAGAAATCCGGCAATTGTTTGCAATAGCATTGCTCCACTAATAGTTATTATCACTTGGGCGGTTGTCCATGGCTCAGGTTGAAAAATACTTTTCGGTAATAAACCAAGGACAAATGTTGCAATCGCACACGCTATAGCGGGTAGTAATACCAAAGTAGCGATCCAGCTATATTTTTTGGTACTCTCCCAATTTTGTTCAGCCTGCTTACGCTGCTGCTGAAGACGTGTCTCACGCTCCCGTTCTTCCTGTTGCTTTTTTGTCGCCTCGGCTAACTCTTCGGCCTTTTTTCGCCGAATGGAATCCGCTTCTTCGGCCTTTTTTCGTTGAATGGCTTCGGCCGACATGCCATTTAATTTCGACACGAACTCTACCCCGGTCTTCGGTCGATTGTTGGCTTCTTCATCCAAACAATGTTCTAGCGCGTCCAAGTGTTCCGTCGGCACGTTTCGTCCCTGAAGTGTTCGCCGCCAACTTGGTCCCGGTTTTCGGCTAAAATCCTCGATCAATAGCTGATACCAGATTACGCCTAAACTGTAGACGTCCTGTGTCGGGTGTGGGTCTGCGCCGCGTTCTTGCTCGGGGGCCATGTACAACGCCGTACCAGCGCCGCGGGCTTCCTGGGTTGTGTCTGCAATGCTTCGTAGTCGCGTAGCCGTGTACCCCTGCGGCATGACGGCACCCAATCCGAGATCGGCAATTCGCAAGGACTTGCCCGCGAACAAGACGTTGCTCGGTTTCAAGTCGCGATGCGTCAGCCCGACCGCGTGCATCTGTCCGGCCGCCGTCGCCAATTCGCGCATGAGCGTCAAGACTTCCTCGGGCGTCATCGCTCGGCCCGTCCGCGCCTTTTGCGTCTGCACATACTGCACGAGGTCGCCGTCCGGCGCGTACTCGAAAATTAAAAAAGGCGTCGGGTGTTCGAGATCGTCACCGTAATACCGCACCACACCTGCCGGCCAACCTTGTTTGCTTGCCTGTTTCATCAATACCGCAAATCCGGCTCGTTCGCGTTTCAAGACGTTCGCTCGCTCGGGATCGAGACAGAACTTGATTGCTCGCGGCTCGACCTCGTAGCGTGTCACCGCCTCGTACACTGCCCCAAAGCCGCCCGTCCCTACCAACCGCACCAGTTGATACGGCGTCCCCGGCAATTCGCACGGTGCGTTGTAGGGTGGTAAATACGTCGGCAATAGTGCCATCGCCTGCCGTTCCGTCTGCGGCAACAACGCCGCCGGACAGGTCGTCTTCCCGCCCTCGGCTCGCGGCATCGACTGCTTGAACGCCGCGGGGATACTCGCCAGATAGTTTTCGATGGCTCGCAATCGTTCCGGCGGAGCGTTCGGCGGGGCCGTTTGTTTAACGGCAGCTTGTGCCAGTTGCATCGCCTCGGCGGGCGACAGATTGGCGACCGCCTCCAGAACAGCGCACGCCTGTGGTCCTTTCTGTCCGCGTACCCACTTCACCAGATTATCGGCAACCGGCACGCCGTAGTATTCCAGTGCCTTGCTCACCAGCGGAGCGACGAGCGAACCGCCCGGAACAAAACTGACCGCTACCGCTACCATCTGACCTATCGCTTGATCGGCAAGCAGCGACGTGAAAAACCCTTGGAGTGTGCGTTGATCGGACATTGGCGTATCGTCCTCGGCGAAATTAGGTGTCTCTATAGGGTACTTCGTAAGCAAGGGCACGAAATTGGATCGCGTATTGATAATTTTCCGGAATGTTTCGTCGAAGGTCAAGCCGTCAACGCCGGTAGCGTTCTTGTAAGATAGGGAGGACCGAGACTTCCTGTCACATCGAGGAACAACGACCATGCCCGCCCTGGAGCGAGAGGAATACATCGAGCAAGCCTATTTCTTTCGCGCTCTACGCGAACGACTGGCCGAAGGGCTAGTGATTCAGACCATTCTCGAATCGCTGGATCAGGAACTACTTTCGACGACACGCCTACCCCTGGCCGTGCAGTTTCTCGCGGGGGAATTGAAGCACTCCGGGCTATTGTCGTCAGGCTTCGTTCGGTTGTCGCATTACTTCACCCCTTTTCAGGCATTCGTGATCCAGGGCAGCGAAGGCGAACGCCTTCGCTTCAATGTCGATACCGGCTTGCTCATCCTCGAACGCGAAGCCGAATACCGGGCCGGTCGCGTCTCCGCCTCCGGGCTGTTCATCTTCCAACTCGAAACCATTAGCCGTAACCGCCTGGGCTACGACGGTGGGATCAAAGCAATGCACGGTGATCCATACTACAACACCGACTGGCGAGCGTTTTTGCTGACGCTCAAGGAGCAACTTGGCCTGTTCGACATGGCCGACATCATTTTCGCGCGTTCGGAACTCAACCTCACGGAGTTACGTCGAGCCGACCCCGACTATGAGCCGCCCGTAGGGATGCTCTTTGGTGAAAAGGAGGGCAAAATCGCCCAGGCCAATCGCGGACGCGATCCGCTTTATCTATTTGCTGCCCTGCAACGGCACTTAGGTTATCCCGAAGTACCGCGCCCCCGCTCGGAGACAAACCTCGACTCCATGCTGGATCGACTGCAAACGAAACTCCGCGAACTGGAGACCCGTCTGAAGCTCATGGAAATGGAACAGCGCGGCACGCTAGACCTGAGCAAACTCGTCAACCCGGAATCTTTGTTGAAAAAAGACGATGACTGGTGAGAACGCTTAAATGTGGGCCGCATGTCTGCGAAGTAAATTATAGAGGGAGTGCGGGCGATAGGGTCGCCTGCATCCATCTTGTAAATCCGCACCGGATCGCGAGGACCTTTTCCCATGATCGGCTACGCATGGCTCACTCTGAGACAGATAAGGGAGTCCATCAAGCTGGGCCGACTCGAAGAAGCGGCCCCGCTTCTCCAGATGCCCGAGATACGCACGCATCGACAAGCGGGCGAACTGTTCGGGTTGTTAGCTCGCGCCTACGTCGAACGCGGTGAACGTGCCCTCAGCCGCGACGACACCGAAGCGGCCTGGTCCGATCTCCAGGCCGCGGACGCTCTGGACCCGGCCGACAAAAGTACGGATAAACTGCGGCGTGAACTGATAGCCCTCAACATGGCCGAGCTTCGCGCGTTGTTGTCGGCCGGGGAACTGAACCGCGCCGACGATTTGCGAATACGACTACGCCAACGTGGAGTACGCTCGCCGGAACTGCTGGTGATCGACGAAGGATTGCAAGGCTGGATGCGCGCCATCGAGTTAGCCGACCTCGGCGAAATGGCCCAAGCCATCGACACGCTGGATCGGACGCGGCGTTTACTCGGCGTCAACACCCGGCTCGATACCCTCATGGATGACTTGAACCGTCGCCGCGCGGCGCTGCCGTCGGCCTTGGCCGAGTTACACCGTGCCGCTGGGGCCGAACAGTGGGCCGACGCCATCGTGTTGGCCGATGCTGCGTTGGCATTGGCACCGCAGCACGCCGAAGCCCGTGCTCTGCGCCATCGGGCTTGGCGAGCCGTCGAACCGGCCACCATTCCCCACCCCGGCCCCGGAGCCGCCGCGGCTGCCGACCCGTTACCGTTGCGGTTTTTCTTGTGGGTCGATGGGGTTGGAGGTTATCTCGTCTGTCTAAGCAACCGTCTGACTTTCGGCCAGGCGACAGCCCCCGTCGATATCCCCCTGGTTGCCGATGTCTCGCGTCATCATGCCGGGATTCAGCGCGACGCCGAAGGTTACGTTCTGGAAGCGATTCGCTCCGTGCGCGTTAACGATCAGAGCATCACACGTACCATGCTCAACAATGGCGACGAGATCACTCTCGGGGCGACGTGCCGATTGGCCTTCCGTCTACCCGTTGCCGCCAATCACTCCGCCCGTCTCGATTCGCTTAGCGGTCGGCGTTTGCCGGTCGGTGTTGATTCCGTTTTCCTGATGGCCGAGACGCTCATTATGGGTAATGGGAACGCTCATGTT
>RGDT01000249.1 GCA_009918525.1 Planctomycetia bacterium | reverse complement strand
GTCTTCACAGTCATTTGTTCCATCACATCATGGGGCCGGATGTGAAAGTTACCTTTTTGGATGACAACGCCCCACACTTTGGACCGAGCGATGAACGGGTTTGACGGTTCTCTACCGCTGTCGCGAGCGCGGACGATCCCGGCTTCTTGGTATACTTCCGAGGAGATGGCCCAGCGCGAACGCGACCGTGTTTTTGGCGACGTTTGGCTTGTAGCGGGTCGGGTTGATCAGGTGGCCAAACCGGGCGACTATTTCACGGCCCATCTTGCAGGTGAACCGATCGTCGTGACCCGCGACGAAAGCGGCAGCCTTCGTGCGTTTTATAACGTGTGCCGACACCGCGCGGCGCGGGTGGTGTGTGCCGAGCAGGGACACGCGACCAAGTTAAGATGCCGATACCACGGTTGGACGTACGACCTGACCGGGAGACTGCGCGGCGTGCCGGAATTCGACGGCGTCGAGGGATTCTGTCGCGAAGACAACGGCTTGAAGCCGATTATGGTGAGCGAGTGGGGACCGTTCGTGTGGGTGCATAGAGGAGAGTCGCCGGCGCCACTGAGAGAATGGTTAGCTCCACTGGAAAGGCGCGGGATACTGTCGCGCATTGGTGGGTTGGAGTGGGCGGGGCGAAAGGAATATCGTTTGGCGTGTAATTGGAAAGTGTTTGTCGATAACTATTTAGACGGCGGCTACCACGTCAACACGGTGCATCCAGCGTTGGCAGGCGTGTTGGACTATGCGCGTTATCGAACGGAGATCGAAGAGAACCTGAGTGTGCAAATCAGCCCATTGGAGCCTGGCGAGGTCGGCGACGTTCGGAGTGGCGATGAAGCTCACTATGCCTGGGTGTTTCCGCATGTCATGTTCAATGTATACGCGGGAGTGATGGATACAAATGTTGTCTATCCCGAGGGGCCGAACTCCTGTCGAGTCGTGTTTGATTTTTATTTTGAGTCGCGTTTCGATACAGCATTTCGGGCACGGAGTATGGCGGTGGCCCATGAGGTGCAAATAGAGGACGAGGCGGTCTGTTTGGACGTGCAGGTCGGTCTAGGGAGCCGGTCGTACGACACGGGGCGTTTCTCGGTCAAGCGCGAAGCGGGTGGGTATCATTTTCATCGACTTCTGGCATCGCGTTTGCTGGGCAATTGAAATTGGTTCTACCAGCGCGAGTCGTTGGTGTTGGCATCAAACCGCCAACTCGCGCTGCTGCCTCCGGCCTGAGTAGCCAAGGGAGTTGCGATGTCGGTCAGGAAATAACAAGGTGAAACGACTTCGTGAAAAATTTCTCGATCTTGCTCTTGTCGCTTTGCTGCTCTCTGCCAAAATAAGCATCATAGCTGGATCAGAGTAAGCGATCTGAGGTCTCGTATGATCGGGATGCCAGGCAACCGCAAGTTGCTGGGCCGATTATTGTCCCTATCTCAAGTAGGGGCCGAGATGGTCGCCCCGGTAGTCGTTGGATTATGGCTCGATGGTAGGCTGGCATTCTTCCCTTGGTGTACTGTAGCGGGAGCGATGCTAGGTCTTGTTGGTGGGCTGATACATCTGGTAATTCTTTCCAAGCCCCAGCCGGGCGAGGATATTCCGGAGGGGAATTCAAAACCGTGACGGCCCGAGCTTTCGTGTTGGTGATTGTTGCCGCCGCTTTCTGGCTGGTAACGGGACTGCCCGCGCGGCAGTTTTTCGGCGATGAGACGCTCGTACACGGTGGCGTTGCAGTTATGCTTTCACTGATACCCGGAATGCTGACACTCTTTTGGGCAAACTGGGCTTACGGGCAAAATCCGCACCAAGAAGTGCTAGCTATCCTGGGGGCGACGGGCGTCCGCTTGTTTGGCGTTCTCCTGTTATCGCTAGTTTTGTACATGACAGTCGAGTTCTTTCATCGCCCGGCGTTCCTCTTTTGGGTAGCCGGTGCATACTGTTTTCTGCTGACGGTCGAGGTTCTTTTGCTGTTACGCGGTCGTGCCATTCAAGAACAGGCCAAGAGCGGAACGGGGGTTTGAAGCATGTCCGATCATCACGGCCCTTACCGTCCCGACCCGGTTCGCGAAATCCAGGACACCAACCACTGGGAGTTTTTTGAACATTTCTTCTTGGATGGTGGTCCGGTTGGTGTCGAACTGCCCTATCTCTTTGAGATAGCCGGGCATAAGGTGTATCTGACGAAGTTCATGATCCTTGAGTTGGTCGCTGCACTGTTGATCATCGCGATCTATGTGCCGTTGGCTCGATACATCAAGAATGGCGCATTACCCAAGGGGCGTTTCTGGAACTTCTTTGAAGTGATGCTCGTGTTCATTCGCGATCAGGTAGCGCGACCGAGTATTGGTCCAGGTCACGATCACCACGAAGAACATCACGACGACCACTCGCACAGCCATGCTGATTCACACAGCCACGCGGATGAGCCGGCACTAGGTGGTCATCGGGCCGATGCCTATGTGCCCTTCTTGTGGACAATGTTTTTGTTCATCCTCTTCTGCAATTTGCTTGGGATGATCCCAACGATGGGTTCACCGACGGCAAGTATCTGGGTGACGGCAGCTCTAGCCTTGATTAGCTTTTTCGCGATTCATTACATCGTGATTGAAAAGACGGGACTAGGCGGGTTTGCTAAGACGTTGTGGCCGCATCTCGATATGCCGCCGGGTCCTGTGTTCAAGGTGATGGGATTCTTGATCACGATGTTGTTAGCGGTAATCGAGTTTTTTGGTCTGATTATCAAAAGTTTCGTATTGGCGGTGCGTTTGTTCGCCAATATGTTTGCAGGACACATGGTGCTGGGCAATCTGCTTTTGTTTATCTACATTGTTGGGAAAGCGTTTGGGCCTGGGCCGCTTTGGGGAGGAGTGACGATAGCCAGTGTTCTAGGTGTCGTTGCGTTGAGTTTGCTGGAACTGTTTGTCGCGTTCCTTCAAGCTTATATCTTTACCTTCCTGACGGCCTTGTTCATCGGGATGCAATTAGCCCACGCGGAACACCACTGATCCGCCGCGGGTGGCGCGGCGGCGACATCGAGTTGGAACGTGCCACGATCGGATATCACGACACGGGAGATTAGTCATGAGTATGATTCGTACGATTTGCTGGGCTTTCTTTGGGGTTCTTGCCTTCGCAGCTTTCGCGTCGGCCGCTGAGCCTAGCTATGCGTTGGCAGGCTCGGGCGTTGGGGCCGGTCTGGGCGCTGCCCTGACGATCATCGGCGCTGGCTACGGGTTCGGCAAGATCGGTGCAGCCGCTCTGGAGAGCATGGCTCGTCAACCGGAAGTAGCCGGCCAAGTTCAAACAGGCATGATCATCATCGGCGCACTGCTCGAAGGTGCCACCTTCTTCGCGTTGATCGTCTGCATCCTCGTCTCGGGTAATGCCAAGTTCTGAGATATGGAGCTGAAGTTTGGTCCGGAAGCGGGGAGGGAATGACATGCGTTGGGGCCTGTTGGTGTTCCTGGTTTGTTTGATTGTCTCCCTGTCCGTCTCCGGACCGGCCCTGGCGGCAGCGGAGGTGAAGGATAAGGCGGTGGCCAAAGACTCGCACGAGTCGCACAAGGAAGAAGGAAAGATCGACCTTTTCAAAGGTTGGGTCGATCTGACCGTTTGGACGATTGCGGTTTTTCTGATTCTGTTTTTCGTGCTGAACACGTTTGCTTGGCCACAAATTCGTGCGGGTTTGGATAAGCGTGAAGGCGATATAGCCCGCGATAAGGCCGAGGCTGACAAGGCCAAGAAAGAAGCCGAGACGGCCCGAGCCGAGTTAGCAGCCAAGATGGCCAAGGCGAATGACGAGATCCGCCAAATGATCGAGAAGGCACGTGCTGATGCTCAAGCGACAGCAGCCCAAGAGATCGCTCGCGGCAAAGCGGAGCTAGCGGCTGAAAAGACGCGACTCCGAGAAGAAGTGGCTCGCGCTCGGGACCAGGCTATGCAGGAAGTGCTAACCGCCGGAGCGAATTTGGCGACACTGATCTCGGAAAAGGCGATTCGCAAAAATTTGTCGTTGGACGATCACCGGGTGTTAGTCGCTGATGCTATGAAGGACTTCCGAGCGTCGGCGCAGTCGCGATTGACAGACCTTACGGGTGCGACGACATGAGCGAAGCGATTCAAGTCCAACACCAGACGGTAATGGACGACGACACCCGTCAGGTGGCTCGCGTGTATGCTGACGCTTTATACAAGGCGGCGGACGCTGGTGCCTTGGTGCAGCAGGTACGCGAGGAACTCGGCGTGGTGGTCGAAGGGCTATTCGTCCGCGATCCTGGCCTGGGGTTGTTTTTTGAAAGCGCGTCGATCACTCGCGAACGCAAGGCCGAAGCCATCGAGCGAGCGTTCAGCGGTGCATCGCAAACCATGCGAAGTTTCTTGGGCGTTCTCAATGCCCATGATCGTCTTATGACTCTTCGGCCGATTGCCGAGGCATTTGGCAAACTATGCGACCGTGTGAGCCGACGTGTGGCTGTGCAGGTGACATCGGCCGTGCAACTAACCGACGACGAGCGTCGTCGGGTATCGGACGACGTGCGAGCAGTGGCAAACGTCGAACCGATTTTGGAAGAGAAAATCGATCCGGACATCCTGGGCGGGTTGATCGTGCGGATCGCCGACTGGGTATACGACGCCAGCGTACGCACTCGGCTGGCGACGATCCGCAAGCAGCTCATCGAGAGGAGTGGTCATGGCGTTGAAAGTGGACGAGATCGTTTCGGTTCTTGAAAGCGAAATCAAGGCGTTCAAGACCGGTTTGGATGCCCGCGAAGTCGGTAAAGTGCTCGAAGTCGGTGACGGCATCGCACGCATCTACGGCCTGTCCACGGTCATGGCCGGTGAGATGGTCGATTTTCCCACGGCTGGCGTGAAGGGTGTGGCGTTCAACCTTGAAGAAAATTCGGTTGGCGTCATCATTCTGGGCGACTACAAGAACATCAAGGAAGGCGACGAGGCACGCAGCACGGGAGAGTTGTTGTCCGTGCCGGTCGGTGACACTCTGAAAGGCCGGGTCGTTGACTCGCTCGGAAATCCGCGAGACGGCAAGGGTCCAATCGTCACCACCGAACGACGTCCCGTCGAAACGGCGGCTCCCGGTGTTGCCGAACGTCAACCCGTAAAACAGCCATTGCAGACCGGCATCAAGGCCATCGACGCCATGACGCCTATTGGCAAAGGCCAACGCGAACTAATCATCGGTGACCGCAAGACGGGTAAGACGGCCATCGCTATTGACACGATTGTCAATCAGCGAGGCAAGAACGTGTTGTGCGTTTATGTCGCGGTCGGTCAAAAGGAATCGGCGGTGGCCCGCACGGTTCAAAGTTTGATTGATGCTGGAGCGATGGACTACACCATCGTCGTGGCGGCTAGCTCGTCGGACCCCGCACCGCTACAATACTTCGCCCCATACGCTGGCTGCGCGATGGCCGAATACTTTATGTACAAGTATGGGATGGACACCCTGTGCGTGTACGACGACCTGAGCAAACAGGCCGCAGCCTATCGGCAGTTGTCACTGTTACTGCGCCGTCCTCCAGGCCGTGAGGCGTTTCCCGGGGACATTTTCTATTGCCACTCGCGGTTGCTGGAACGATCGGCGAAGACTGCCGAGCGCTATGTGATCGTGCCCGAGAGTAAGGACGCTTCCAAAGCCGAGGACGACTGGGGCGTCAACAACGAAAAGGGCGAGAAGCGACAAGCGGGCGAAAAAGGCATGGTGTACGTCGGCCCGCTTGGTAAGGAACACGCCGAGCACGACCTGAAGAAATACCCAGGCCATAAACTAGCGAAGGTCTGGAATTCGGGCGGTTCGCTGACAGCCTTGCCTGTTATCGAGACGCTCGAAGGTGAAGTGTCCGCCTACATTCCTACTAACGTGATCTCGATCACGGACGGCCAGATTTATTTGCAACCGGACC
>RGDT01000248.1 GCA_009918525.1 Planctomycetia bacterium | reverse complement strand
CGCAACCGCCTCAGCCCAAACCGGTAGATGGGCCGATTTTGCCTTGACAAAGCTCAACATGATGATTTGGGAAAAAGTCTTTTTGAGAACTTACTCCAAATAGCTGATTGCTTGCCAATCTTTTGCAAACTGATTGTTCCTTGCTGACGCTCTACCTGGTAAGAGAGAGCGTCAGCCGGAAGTTTCGATCTAAAGCATGCTACCCAACTAATCATTTAATTGTTCATGCTAACGCTGTTTATGACTCCTAATTAAAGCTCTTGCATCCCCAGTGCCTCCGGCTATAGTCCGTGAGCCGCGCCGACGGAACGTGCGGCCATTCCGTCAAGGAGGATGCGATGTCAAATCGCTTTTTAGGAATCTTTACCTTTATCATAATTATGGGATTGATAACCGCGACTGGTCGCGCTAAACCGCCAGATTTACCTGAAAATTTCATCATTACCGTTCAGCCGATTTACTGTGTGCCTAGTGAGTTTCAAGTCATCACCAATCCCGGTGACGCAAACGAATTCGCGACTCTCGCCAAGTCGGTGCAGGATTGGTTTACGAAAGCCTACGAATTCGCCTCCAAATTTGATTTCAAGACTACGATCAAGGCCAAGTCAATCGTTGCAGATGGGCTACTCAAGGCTGCACATCTGGAGATGGTAGAAGGACGTAGTTCCAAAGCGGCCGAACTGGTACGACAGGCCCACGCAATAAGCCCCGAGAGGGTCGAGGCTGATCCGCTAGTATACAAAATGCACCTTTTGGACGAACAGCCGGTATTGAGGGGCGGCGAAGAAGCCTCCGAACCAGCTCGTCAACTCCCCATTCACCCCCGACAGCACATCAAGCCTAAAAAATCCTAATCGAATGAATTTAATCCCTGGGATGAGCGCAACGATTTTGGTGGCTCATCCCCTCATGTCTGCGTCACGTAAATCCGTCAATAGCATATGACCAGGCGCGTGAGTGAGCAGAATCGGTGGTCGAGCGTTCATCGCCACAGCCTGTGGTGTAACTCCACATGCCCAAAATACAGGTATCTCTCCCGAACGAATCGTGACTGCTTCGCCAAAATCTGGTCGTGAAAGATCGGCAATACCCAGTGCCGACGGATCGCCGCTGTGGATCGGGGCACCATGAGCGAGTGGAAAGCCCTTGCAGATTCGGTTTGCTTGTACCGCCTGGTCAGGCGTCATTGGCCTCATCGACACAACGAGCGGGCCACGAAATAGACCCGCGGACGCACATGGAACGCTCGTGCGATACATAGGTACGTTTCGCCCCTCTTCGACGTGTCGAACCGGTAAACCAGCATCCAATAACGCCCGCTCGAAGGTGAATGAGCAACCCAAGAGAAACGCGACCATATCGTCGCGCCACCAGTTCAAAAGATCAGTAGGTTCGTCAATCAGTTCACCGTAGCGATAGACACGATAACGCGGACAGTCGGTACGAACATCTCCATCCGCTGCAGCAATACGGGGTACGGGATCCCCAGGGTCCGTCACATCCAGTAGTGGACATGGCCGAGAATTGCGTCGGCAAAACAGGAGAAAATCGAAGGCTAAATCTCGCGGAACGCAGACGAGGTTCGATTGAACGAAGCCGGGAGACAGTCCGGGCGTAGGTTTGGTGAGCGTGCCGGAGCGGCATAACATGCGAATTTCTCGACCAGTCACTGAGTTATCTCCGAAAACGAAACTCCGCTCTTGCCAACTTGTGGATCGGCTTTACAATATAAGCTTCTATCCTACGAACAATACTCCCTCTTGCGAAACAAGGGGTGAGTGAAACAGGTACAACAGGGACTTTTAGGAGGTGCGGGAATGGGAGCCAGGCGACGGGGCACCGGTCGGCGCAAGGTTGGACGAAAGAAGAGGCGGATGCGCTCCCGGATTCGTCACCGCAAGTAATTGGCTCGTAGCACACCGACGATATGCCCGGTGTGCCGCGTTCCCGCCCAGGTATGTGGTTTAATAATCAGCACATTACGCGATTAGCTTCTCCGAACTCAACGGAGAAGTCTTTTAGATCTATTCCTGTTTCAACCATTTCTCAGTTTTCTTATTTGCAGCATTCTTTTTGTCCGACTTTTAAGCTTAACGCAGAGTTTACTAATGGCATGAGAAGTGCATGCTCAATGTAGTCTCAACCGGAGTCTTCACCTTCGGTACGGTGACGGTCGAACGGATGAATGGCCTGCAATTGCCACGGAGGAATACAAATGCTAGTTTTGACACGCAAAGCGGGTGAGCGAATCCTGATCGCTAATAACATCGTCGTCGAAGTGCTTGAAGTTCAGGGAAACCGGGTGCGGATCGGCATCCAGGCCCCCTCAAATGTTTCTATTCTTCGCCAGGAATTGGTCGCACAAGTTGCCAAACCGGACGCTAAAAACTCCTCTCTTGCCCCAACCTCCTAATTGGCGAATCTCCCCGATCTACCCCCTCTTGATTGATGGCCACGGATCTTCCTCCGTGGCCTTTTTTTGTTCATATACTTGTAGCATTACCGTACTTTGCTCTGGTCAATTACCAAGCGATTCAGAATCAAACACTCTTTGGCATTTTCATACACCAACGGATCGTGCCGAATTACAATTCATTTTTTGCCCATCGCTCTTCGCGGTATAATTTCGTATTTAATTCCGATTCGGTCTTGATTGTCCTATCTGGGTCGAGAACGGCCTGACTGAGAGATTCGAGAAAATAAAGACGGTGGGGACGGGAAATGGGTCGCGCGTATAATCCTCATCAGGGGGCGGCGTGACCTGACGTAACCAAGAGGGGCGAGCGATGCGCGTTTTGGTGGCAGATGATGACCCGGTCTGCCGCCATTTGTTGGTTCGCACGCTCCAATCTTGGAGCTACGAGGTTACAGCAGCCACGAACGGCCTAGAAGCGTGGAAGGCGTTTGAGGAACGCGATTATCCGCTGGTTATTCTCGACTGGGTCATGCCGGGCGTCGATGGTCTGGAACTTGTTCGCCGTATTCGTTCCTGCTCGCGACCTGGATACGTATTCACGCTGTTGCTGGCAGCCAGTAACGACCACGATGAGTTCATCCAGGGACTCGCTGCAGGCGCGGACGATTTCATGGTCAAGCCATTGGACCGCGAAGAATTACGTGTTCGGCTGCGTTCCGGTGAGCGGATCCTAAAACTAGAACAGACACTCGTTGAACAAAATCGACTGCTAAAAGAACGTAACCAGGAGATGGAAGCGGATTTACGGATGGCCTGCGAGGTACAACAGGCGTTGTTGCCACAAGGCTATCCCAGTTTTCCGCGCGGCGTTCCCCCCGAACGAAGTCGTTTGCGATTCTGCGACCGTTACTACCCCAACGGTGCGGTCGGTGGTGATTTCTTCGATGTTCTACCCATCAGCGATTTCATGGCAGGCGTGTTCATCTGCGATGTCATGGGCCATGGTGTGCGGGCTGCCTTGGGCACAGCAATGGTGCGGGTCTTGCTAGAAGGGTTTCGCCATGTAGGGGACGACCCCGCAGCGTTTCTTGAAGGCATGAACCGCGACCTTTTGACAATTCTGGGTCAGGCCAGTGTGCCCGTATTTTTATCGGCGTTTTATGCGACCATTGATCTTAAGACCAATACCATTCGCTACGCCAACGCGGGCCATCCTACACCGATCTGTGTTCGAGGCAGTGAGGCTCGCGTTCTTCCATTAGCGGGCGACCACCCCGGCCCCCCTTTAGGTGTACGTTCGCAAGCCACTTATGCGACGATCCAAGGACAAGCCCTTCCGGGAGACCGCTTCATCTTTTATACCGATGGGCTGATCGAGGCCAACAATCCCCAACAGGAACTTTTCGGACAGGAACGCCTCCGCGATGCGGTTTGCTCCCGTCAAGCGGTCGAGTGTTCGCGACTGTTCGATGAAATTCTTGCAGAAGTAGGCCGCTTCACCCAAGGCCGTGGTTTTGCCGACGATGTATGTCTGGTCGGCGTGGATATTCGCTAACTTATCGTCCTAAACCAAATGCCTCCAACGGCACGAACGGCCGTCGATCGGTCAATAACTGTGCCATCGCAAGCCCTGTCCCCGGGGAAAGTTGCAAGCCCGCGCGAAAATGACCAGCCGCTACATAGAGCCGCGGCCTATCAGGTACTGCACCTAGATACGGCAGTCCATCCACAGTTCCCGGTCTAAGTCCGGCCCAGGTCTTTTCCAGTGGGAGCCCACCGAGCAGTGGATTGACACTCTCGGCGAAGGCCAGTAACCCACCAATACCCTCCTTAGTGTTGGATGGATCGAATCCGGCATCTTCCTCGGTAGAGCCGATCAACGTCACACCATCTTCGCGAGGCACGATATAGCGCTTTCCTTTCAGTACGATTGGACGGGGAACGCTATTGAGACGAACCTGTAGCATCTGCCCGCGCACCGGACGAATTGGAAGCGATACACCCAGTGAGGCGAGCAATTGGCCAGCCCATGCACCACCAGCGACCACAACACGACCCGCGGCCAGTCGTCCGCGTTCACCTACAACCCCATCGCCCGACACACGCCGCACTGGCCAGTGAGTCATGATCGTCACACCATGTCGTTCGCACCCGGCCTGTAGCGCTCGCAAATGCCATGGATTCCGGACCTGGGCCATTTCCGGCAAATACGCAGCGAAGGAACCCGTTGTGATTAGCCCGTTAGTAGTTTCACGTAAGACCCAATGCGACATAAATTCGACCTTGGCCCCTGGCGAATGCCATTCCTCGGTCGGCAATTGATCGCGAGTCGCTTCTGTTTCGGGCAGTTCAATACCGCCACAGACACAATAGCCATTCTCCAAGCCCGTCTCATCGCGAAGGGCTGCAGATAGTTGAGGGTATAACTTGAAACTATGCGTTCTTAATTGGTCCATCGGCGTCTGTGCGAACGCTGAATCGCCCGGTGTCAAGATTCCGGCACCGGCCCACGAAGCTTGTCGCCCGATCTCGCCCGAATCGACAAGCGTGACACGCACACCATCGCGAGCCAGGTAATAGGCGGTCGTCAAGCCAATCACGCCGCCGCCAACAATTAATACATCAGGAACGTTCATATTCTTCATGATATGCAGCGAGCAAGCCGGCGCGGTAGTCCGCGAAACACGGGATTATACCGAGATCTTCGCCCATCCGCCGGGCATTGATCCGACGATTAGGTGCGTCGCCTATTGGGCTGAATGTCGGGAAACCGGCACCGATCAATTCTGCTAGATAGCTATAAAAATCGCAACGCAACACGGGACTGCCGTCGGCAACATTATACACACCCTGGCCGCGATCAATCGCAGCGACGACCGCATTCGCACCATCAGCGACGTGGATCAGATTTAACCAACCGTTCGGATCGCCAGCGATTGGCTTTCCCGCTCGAAGCCCCACCGCCCCAATCAATCGTCCCGGCCCATAAATTCCCGCAAACCGCAAGACGACGGCATCTGTCGTAAGGAGGGTTTCGGCCTCCCGGACAATTCGACCCGATTCATCACGCGGTTCGGTCGGCGCTTGTTCGTCGATCCACTCTCCGTCCGACTGACCATAAACGCTCGTACTCGAAACGTGAACGAATCGAGGGGCATTTCGACAAGCGAGGACGTTGCGCAATCCATCCACATAGACTGTACGCATAGGTACCCCGGCCGAGCGATCTAGTCCGACCGCATGAACAACAACATCCGTTTGCGGTAATGTTGTCGGCGTTAACACATCGAACAGCACCGGCTCAATATTCAATCGCCGTAGTTCAACCAAACGCTGCTGCTTACGAGTAGTTGCAAATACGCGATCACCACGAGCATGCAATAAGGTAGCAACTCGTAATCCGAGGTAACCACAGCCAACAACTAGCACACTTTTCACAATTTAATCCCTTGTTGGGCAAAAACCTATTATTTAGTAATAGGGAAAATCTGGTCAAGGAAACCAACAAACATGAACGAAATACT
>RGDT01000247.1 GCA_009918525.1 Planctomycetia bacterium | reverse complement strand
GATGTGTATAAGAGACAGTGTAGAGGTTGTGGTCATCGGCAGCGGGGTCTTCGGAAGTGAATCTGCCGGTCTGAGCGGACTGGTTGCGGAAGTGGGTGGACGTTTCGGTGTCCGGACCGGCATGGGGATCGTTACGGTACGACAGCAGGTGACCTTTGTAGAGCTGGCTGTTGGCGCTGCTGCCCGTTGAGGAGCGCAGGTTCCCAAAGGCATCAAAAGCGTATTCATCGGTAATCGCCTGCGTGTCATCCGTCAATTGCCGGATGTTGCGAATACCGTCACACAGGTAGAAACTGGATTCCATATCCCGATGCTGGCTGAGCACTTCAGCGTACGGCAGCGGGATGTACGTGAACTCCGCTTCCACAAGTCCTGTCTCATCGGTTTCCTGCAGGCGGTTGTTGCCGTCATACAGAAACAAGATCACTGTGCCGTCGTGATCTTCGGCGACTCGAAGGCCGTCACCATTGTAGCGATACGCCGTTTCCGTGCTGTCCGGATGTTCGACCAGCACGAGGCGGTTTTCGCCGTTCCAGGTATTCGTCGTGATGTCGCCGGATGGTTCTTCGATCGTGAGCTGATTGCCATTGGCGTCATACGTGTACGTCGTCGTGCCGCTGCTGTCGGTGACCGTCTCCAGGCGATTGGCGTCGTCACAGGTGTAGGTCAGAGTGTCCGCTGAGTCACTGAGCGTCAGCCGGTTGCCGCGAGGATCATACGTGTATGTGTGAGCGTAGGTATCTGCCGATAGTGTGCGGCGTTCGGTCAGCAACTGGTTTGTTTTGTCATACGACCACAAGAATCCATCGCTGCCACTGGCCGTCAGAGTCGTGCGGTTGCCTGCGGGGTCCAGCAGGTAGTTGAACGAACTGAGCAGCATGGACGAACTGTTGCGACTGATCACTTCGTCCAGCCGATTCGCATCATCGTACGACAGACTGGTGATGACTCCGTTGGCCAGCTTTTGCCCGATCCGCCGATTGGCGATGTCGTATGCCAGAGTCGTCTTTTCACCAAACGGATTCAGAATGGTTTCCAGGCGTCCGATCGCATCGTACGTGTACGTGAAGCGGCCCGAATCGGGATCGACCATCGACTTGCGCTGACCGTCTTTGTAATAGGTGTAGCCGATGTCAAACCCCTGCGGATCGACGGCCACCGTCATGCGGTTGACGTCGTCGTAGCTGTACGTCGAAGTGTACCGCACGCCGCCGATCACATCGACCATCATGGTCCGGTTGCCAACGGCATCATAGGCAAACGTGGTGACTGATCCGTCGTATGAGTACGTGCGGCTGAGCAGGCGATCGGCTTTATCGTATTCGTAGTCTGTGTAGTCAGCACGCGGAAACGTGCGTTTCTCCAGTCGCCCGGCATCATCGTACAGGAATGATGTGACCTGATGGAGCGGATTCTCAGCTGTCAGCCGACGATCGACCTTGTCGTACGTGAAGGTTGTCCGTTTATTGTCTTCGTTGATGAACGCGATCACTCGACCGGCTTTGTCGTAAACATTCTCTGTTTGACCGCCTTTGGCATTGATGGTCACCGTCGGACGCTGATCGTCGTCGTACAGAAATGTTGTGACGTGACCGTTGGCATCGGTCACGCGGTCCTGCAGGCCTGCTGAGTTGTAATGGGTGTGCGTGGCATGGCCTGCACCGTCGTAGGTGACCGTGACCCGACCAACTCCGTCATACAGAATCGTCGTCTTATGCAGCAGAGGATCAATCGTATTCTGAACGCGGCTGAGTTTGTCATAGACCGTCGTGAATCGGTTTCCGGCGGGATTGACAGTGGCGATCGGACGGCTGGCATTGTCGTAGACTGTGGTGAATGTGCGGCCTTCAGGATCAACCGTCGCGATCTGCCGACCGGCGAAGTCATAGACCAGCGTCGTGACATCTCCGGCGGCGTTGGTCAACTTTGTCTTTCGTCCCGCATCGTCATATTCGAAGGACGTTGATTTTCCCCGGGCGTCAATGATCTGCGTCACTTCGCTGTCAGCGTTGTAGACCGTGGTTGTGGTTTGGCCCTCCGGGTTCGTGACGGCAGTCCGGCGATTGGCATTATCGTAGCTGAACGTCGTCGTGTGACCCAGGGGATCGATGGCATTCTTCAGACGGCTGGCCTGATCCCAGACATTCGTGGTGGTTTCGTTCTCGGCATTGATGACATTTACAATTCTGTCGGCCGGATCATAAACCGAAGTCGTCCGAAAACCGGGCGTCAGGGCATCCAGTGCCGGACGGACAACCGCTATGATCCGGCTGTTGTCGTCGTAGACGGTTGTGGTACACAACCCCAGGGGCGTGATGGCTTCGATCTGTCGATCGGCCTTGTCATACGTCTTGAGATACGCGCTGCTGCCAGGCGGGATGACCGACGTCAATCGTCCGGCAGCGTCATAGTTGCTGGTGGTTGTTTCTCCCGCCGGATTGGTGACAGTCTTCACACGATTTGCATCGTCGAATGTCGTCGTCGTGACCCCCCCGATGGCATCAATCACATTGATGACTCGACTGGCAGCATCGTAAATCGTGGTGGTAATTTCATTGTTGCCAATCGTCACCGTCTTGATGCGGTTTGCTTTGTCGTAAGTGGTTGTGACACGGTTTGACTCGGCATCAATAACAACCGTCGGACGATCTGCGCTGTCGTAACTGGTTGTGGTGATCTTGCCCAGCGGGTTCACAACTTCATTCTGCCGTCCGCCGGCATCGTAGTTGAACGTTGTCCGATGCCCCATCGGTGTCACTGTCGCTTTGATGCGTCCGACCGGATCGTAGACCGCTGTCACGGTTTCATTTTCAGCATTGGTGACCGATACGGGACGCCCGGCTTTGTCATATCCAGTGGTCGTGGTATGCCCCAGCGGATCCGTGGCGGTTTTGATACTTCCGAGGCCCGTATAGGTGAAGTTCGAAACGACGGACGGTGTCATTGGCAGGACGCTTCTGGATTTGGTCTGCCCGTCGCCAAAGTAGGTCAATGTCGTACTCATCGAAGTCGGAGGCGACGCGAAGTTCAGCGGCGGAAACACGTCTGTCTGACGATTCGCGGCGTCGTAGATGAACGTAGTCTTTTCGTTTTCCGGATTGATTGCTGTCAGGACATTGCCCACCTGGTCATGGGTCAACGTGCTGACGAATCCGAGTGGATTGATGGTATTGATTTTCCGACTGGCCGGGTCATAGACGGAAGTCGTTGTTTCATGTTCGGCGTTGGTGACAGCTTCGAGGTTGCCGCGGGAATCCCAGCCCCATGTTGTGGCATGACCGAGCGGGTCGGTCACGGTTTTCAACTGAAGTTCACCCGTGTAGTCATACTCAGTGATTTCCGCTTCGCCGTTTTCGAATGATGCGAGCAGGCTGTCGCCGTTGTGGCCGAAACGGTCCGTCATGGTGATGCCCGGTTCGATGGGGCGTTCGATCGCCGTTACGCGTCCCAGGCCGTCGCGGGAGTACGTCGTCACCTTGCTCAGCGGATTGATGACGGTTGTCGCATCTCCGGCACTGCTGTATGTCAGCGTAGTTTTCTCATTGAGTTCATTCGCCAGCAGCACCGCGTTGCCTGCCGTGTCATACGTCAGTGTGGTCCGTGCGTGCAGCGGGTCTTCCGTTCCGGCCGGTTGACGATGGCTGGTGTACGTCGTCGTGAATCGGTTGTTTTCGGCATCGACTACACCCGTGCGATTGCCGCTGCTGTCCCATTCCAGACTGGTCACATTCCCGTCGTAGTCTTCAATGGAAATGCACCGGCTGCTGCTGTCGTAACCAAAACTCAGCGTGCCGATCACCGGACGCTGAATGCCGCTGAGTGCCAGCACGCCAGTCCCCAGCCGCGTGTACGTCAGCGTCGTCGCGTGGTTATTGGCATCGACCACGGCCTGCAGACGCGAATCTCCTGTGCCTTCCCAGAGAAAGGTCGTCCGCTGGCCCAGCGGATTGACCACGGCCCGCACCACATTGCAGTCGTGCACGACGGTCGTGACATGGTTCGCAGGATCCGTCACTTCGACATAGTAATCGGTGTCATAAACCGTTTCCGGGAAAATGTACTTATACTCGTACACATGCCCGTCCGCCGTCCTGATTCGTCGCAGCCGGTCAGCCCGGTCGTACGCCAACAAAGTCTCATTGCCCTCGCCATCAACAAATCTTGTCAGCAGATTGTGGTCACTGTAAGTCAGGTGCAGTACCACGCCCGTCGGATACGTGACGGTTGTCACCAGACGATTCTGTACCCCAAACACCGTCGTTCGACCTCCCGGCTGAGTGACGGTATACGTCGAGTCATAGTCGCCGGAAATCGTCGTCGTGCGGCCACCGGGGCCAACGATGGCCGAGACCAGACAACTGTTCCGCTGAATCAGCCATTCGTCTCCTGACGGACTGACGATCTTGTCCAGCAGTCCGGACGACAGATAATGCCACTGCAGGCCATCCGGCTGCTGCTCAATCCAGCCGCCTCCGGCCTTTCCCTGCAGACCATTGCGAGTGGACGCCGGGGCCGTTCCAAAGCTGCCGGTACCGACGCCGCTGTATTCCAGCACCCGTCCGGTGCCACTGGTGAGCCATGCGGAACTGCCGGACTGTACCACGGTGGGATGATAGAGATCAGAGATCCCGTAGCCTCGGCCGCCGCTCGATTTGGCTGCCTGAGAGTTGTAAGTAAACACGGGACAGGCATCATAGGGACCGCCCCGCGGCGTCGGCAGCTGCAGGATCACATTGCCGGACGGCAGATGCACGCTGACCGGACCCAGCCAGATGCCAGGGACCGGATACAAAATCCGCTGCACAAGAGCGGCCACTTCCGCCGCAGCAAAGTTGAGTCCGGGATTACGATACCGGGCTGAGACACGCGGTGTCAGCTGGCGATTACGCGGATAACGCGGGTCGCAGCCACAGCCTGAAGCAGATTCCGTCGACAGCGATGTCCCCTGGCGTGTATCAGCACTCGCCGTCAGCACACGACCAAAGCTATGGGATGGGTCTGTCGGATACGGCAGTGATTCCGGCTGACCAGCCGGTGGCAGCGGCACACGCTCGCCGAAACCAAAGTCCGGAGGATTGATCACCGGTACCGGACATCCACATGCTGGCTGTGATGACATCAGTCCATTCTCCCTGTCACGCAGACATCAGCTGCGCCCCGAAGGCCCGAAACACTGAAACCGCTGACAACAGTGCGCCGCAACATCACAGCCCATGCAAACTGCGATGACAGCACGGCCACCACCGAAGGGATCGACCTGCAGTAGCAGCGAGCGGAGTTCCATGAACCCCGCCAGAAAGTGATTGGCCACGAAGCGCACGTCGGGGCGGACCCGCAGCAGCAGATCCATCAGCAGCAAGCCGTCCGGGCCACCGTGCGGGTGGTTGGCAACGATGACGCAGGGTCCCGTTTTAGGGATTCGCGAAAGATGTTCTTCTTCGAACTCGGGGCTGATTTTCAGCTCGCGCACGGCGGATGTCATCATATAGAGTTGCCTGTGTTCCTTTTAGAGTATCAATCTGGTTGTGTAGAGAGCGAATCTGTGATATATAGCTATTGCTAATTACAAATTCAACCATCTCGCAATTTCCGGTCGCCATCGCAAGTTCAGAGCATGTCTGATTTGTTTGGATGGTTTTTGTGGAAAGAGGGATGCTCGATAAATCGTGGATCCGGGGCAATAAATCAAGACGGTTTTCTTGAATCAAAAATTGAATCGCATTCAGATTTCCATTGACAGTTGCCATATCAGAAACGAATCCTAAATCACGCGCATCGAGCATCTCAGTGATTTTTTCAATGACCGTCTTCTCCTTCGGAAGTTGGAGGTCAGCCTCGATAGATGGGAACATTATACAGTATTCGACCATATTCGGCCTCTTTCCATTCCTCAAATAGTCCTCGTAAGTTTGGAGCGATTCCAAGTCTTGGAGAATCTCA
>RGDT01000246.1 GCA_009918525.1 Planctomycetia bacterium | reverse complement strand
GCCGAAGCCAGCCCGCCTCAGGAGTCCTAAGAGATCTTCGTATTGGTCGATTGGTGAGGCCAGTCCCCTGAATGATCGAATAATTCAGGGGACTCATCCAGCCCCCGTTTGATACTCATCACTAATTTTCAGCGATCTGCTGGACGATACAGCGAAGCGACCAATTCTTGCCAAGTTGGAACCTGCAAGTTGCTCAAATCCTCGAATTGTTCATCTTCTTCATCTGCCGCTAAGGGTAGCTCGCCTCCGGTTTCACCAACTATCTCTTCCTCGCTCTCATCCTCGTCATCCTCGGAAGCCGCACCTTCAGGAGTGCGAGCGACAATTTCCTGGCCTTCCCCCTTGCTTCGACCACGTCCCCGACGTCGGCGACGACGTTTTTTCCTTTCGGCCTCCTCGGCAAGCTTGTCGGCGTTATCTTCCGTTTCGGACTCAACTTCCGCCGTCACCTTTTCCTCGATAGTGACTGCGGGGGTTTGAACAGAAAACGGTTCCACCTGAGTGGCCAAATCTCCAGAGGGCTGTTCGGCAACTGCAGGTTCCACAACGAGAGGTGTTACGTTTACGGGATTCATCTCGCTGCTTACCGTACTATCCGAAATTTTAACCGTTGAAGTCTCCTCTGCCGTCTCGATAGTTCGGGCTTTTCGCCGGCTTTTTTTGGCCGTATCCCTCTCAGATTCCGCTCGCGAACGTTTTTTCCGTTTGCGTGGCGCGGCTTCGTCATCTGCCGAAACCTTGGCATCTGGTGCCGCTTTAGCATCTGATACCGCTTCGACAACCGGTGGTGCAGGAGTCGAGGGAGAAGGGACAGGCTTCGTTTCCTGGCCGAAGCCCAGGTCGGCCAGCATTTCTTCCCAACTCTGGCGGGCTGCGGGGTCACTCATTTTTGGTTATTCTCTTTCATTGCCGTCATCGGTAATAAGTAGATTGTATCACTTCTTCAGGACAAGGGGAACACAGACGATCTCTTCATCACTCCGCGCGAACACGCAACCGGCCGCAAAGGCGGGATGTGCCCATGTTTTGCCGATCACCTTGGCCTTGCCCAGCGGGATAAGTTTCTCGGGTGTTAGTCGAACGAGTAGCAATTCGCCCGGGGTGTTGAGGATCAAGGCACGGTCGGTGTCCCCCAACCATGCCAGGCTGGCGTGCGGGTTGGTATCGCGCGGGGTTACGTGTTCATTCTCCCACAATACTTTGCCGCTCGATGCCTCGATGCACTTCAGCCCCCGGAAGCGATCCAGGGCATAGTAATGCTTGCCTCGAACCAAAGGTGTACTCATCAGCAAGCTCAGCTGCTTGCCTTCCCATAATAATTTCGGCTCTTTGCCCAATTGGACCACTTTGGAACCGGACCAATAATTCCCGACTAATACGACACCACCAACCATCACAGGGTCGCTGATCGACACGTCGTACTGAATGCCGGTAAACGGCTCACGCCAAAGAACCGCCCCAGTAACGCGGTCCAGTCCGACAACATGCCGGGGCGTAAAGTAAACCAACTGATCGGCTATAACCACCGGCGAGGAATAGCCCGGTGGATCATCCAGGGCACGCCAGCGTTCCTTGCCTGTGTCAGGATCGAGCGCGACGAGGCCCGCCCCTTTTCCTCCAACCTGCACAATCAGGCGATTCTCATCGATTAGCGGGGAGCAGGCGTGGCCCCAGGTTGGAATTTTCCCCGCGAAGTCTT
Organism: Planctomycetia bacterium; assembly: GCA_009918525.1. Classification (GTDB taxonomy): domain Bacteria; phylum Planctomycetota; class Planctomycetia; order Gemmatales; family Gemmataceae; genus RGDT01. The sequence continues at coordinate 4,301 of RGDT01000246.1, read as the reverse complement.
TAACCACATTACGCGACCAAAGTAACTTACCCGTCTTCGCGTCGAGACAGTGCAACTGTCCCAACGCTCCCAGTGTGTAAACTTTCCCCGCGTTTACTGTCGGCGTACACCGGGGACCGTTGCCATAATCAAGTTTGCCGTAGTTTACGGGATAGGCGTATTCCCAAAGCGTACGGCCGTTGGCAGTGTCGAGGCACAGGATGCGTTCCGCTTCGGGAGATTTGCGGCGATCCATGACGTACAGGTGCGAGCCGACAACGCTGATACCACCATAACCACCGCCAATGGGCTGCTTCCAGCGTGGAGAGAGTTTCTCGGGCAAACGCTCAGGTAGGCCGGGCAGGTGAGCGACATTATCGCGATTCAGTCCGCGCCACTGGGGCCAGTCGGCTGCAAAGTAAAACAAAAATATAATCATAATCGAACCTCCGGCGGGTGATCATTAATGTAGATGAGAAAACGCCGACGGGCAGGAGGTGACCGAAGATGAAGCACGTTCTGTTTCTTGACGGTATCGGCTGCAATCCTGACGGTTTCAAGCCTCGCTTTCTTCAGGGACTGGGCTATCGGGTTACCGCACCGCTGTTACCCGACCGCGATTTTGCCGCCGCCGTTGCCATTTCCGATGAAGCAGTCGCACGATCAACGCCAGATATAATAGTCGGCTATTCGCGAGGGGCGGGGGTCGCTCTTATGCTCGCGGATCGTCGCATTCCCCGGCTACTCATTGCCCCTTCACTACGATGGGTCTCTGATGGGCGCGGCTTTGACGGCCCGATTATAATCGTTCATTCATCCACGGACGACGGTTTGCCGGTGGCCGACGTTCGCGGCCATCTGCAGCGGTGTAAACTTAATGCGGAGTTACGTATTGTCGGAGCAGATCACACCATGATAGACACCGACGCCCTGAACGCAATAACCGTTGCACTGGATGAATTGATCGTCACCGCAAGTTACCACCCAAGGTAGACGGTGTTATCGGGCGAGACGAAGCCAAGAAGATTAGCTCGTCGGGCTGTCACGAAGGTCGCCGGAACGAAGGTTGGATCGGGAACGGTGTCCTCAAACCTTACCGTTTCGAGGTGGCCGTCGAGATAGGCCGCGTTGGCGACCTGACCCCCATGGCGAAAGTGGGTGAAATTGAAGCCATAAAAACCGTAGGGCAAATTGGCGACCTGGTATTGGTTGGATTGTGTGCCCGGTCCACGTAGAGCGGTACTTTCCTGCATTGCTGCCGAGTTACTCAGATATAGAGCATCGGCGAAGATCAATGTCCGGGAAGTCGCGGGAATCCCTACCATTGTTTTGTTAGCCAACTCAGCGTTATAGGCATACCCGCCCGTAACTCCTCCATACGATAACTTGACAGGAGGAACGAGTAAGACGGGGCATTTCGTGACCTTGGAATTCGCTTCATAGTAAGGGCTAATGATACCTTGGGTTGGATCGGCAGTGGTGTTGAAACTTGCATCGGTCGTGGCCAATCCGAACCAGTGCCGCGTTGGATACGGTGGGGAGTATGAGGCAGGTGTATATTCCGTGGCGGGTGGTATCCGACCTTGGGCCGATTCATAGGAATGCAGAGCCAGAGCGAGTTGCTTGAGGTTGTTTGCACATTGTAGTCGAGCAGCTGCATCCCGAACTTTCTGCACGGCGGGCAAAAGTAGGCCGATCAAGACAGCGATGATGGCGATGACAACGAGTAATTCGATAAGCGTAAACGCACAACGACGGACCATGGAAGCAAATGCCTTCTCTGCCGGCTCGGGCAGATAACGGCGCACAAAGCGGCGCACGGCACAGAGGCTCCAGTCCCGACGTTCGGGAGGATCTAAACCCCATGCGCTCGTGGCCGAAGCGCCGGAAATATCAATCCCATGGGCAGGTCTTCTGGCTTCCGGCTCGAACGGCTCCGGCGTCCTTCCCATCGCGACAAAGCACGACAGTGGCATGATTCGCCGAAGCCTCGCCGGTTACAGCGGCGGCCCCGCAACGGTTTTACACCGTTTTCCCTTTTGCTCTCCCCCGAAACGACGGCGGAAACCCAGTGGATGATTTTATGGTATGTTGCCCCCAATAAACCGGCAATCCAGACTATCCAACGGAGCTGATTCTGTAGATGCTTAATGTCAAACGAAGGATCGAAGAGGAAGCCGTGTAGAATTAACCAAGAAATTCTAGATTTTCTCCTTGCCAGATTCCTTCTTACGCTTTATGGTGAGTTAGGGTCTGCTCGATCCTCTCATCAGACCCTAACTCTCTCATAATCAAACGGATCTGACCTTCAATGTGAAGAAGGTTGGTGTCAAGGAATTATCCATGGTAATCGTCAACCATTTATGAAATTGTTGTCGTGCATTGCTACTGGGTAAGCAAAGTTATTTTCTTTTGTGCCTATACCTCTCCCTATCCGGTCGAGGTTTTGTTTTATCAGCCGACTTATTCGGCTAGTCAGTCCCAGTAAAGGAGTCAGAAGTTGCGAAGACAGATTCCACGTTCCGCCTTCACGCTGATCGAGTTGCTGGTGGTGATCGCAATCATCGCCATCCTCATCGGCTTGCTTTTACCGGCGGTGCAAAAAGTCCGCGAAGCGGCGGCTCGCACGCAATGCCTCAACGGTCTGAAGCAGATGGGTATTGCTCTGCACGCTTGCCATGACACGAATCAGATGTTCCCCATGGGGCAGTTCCCATGGGCCAACCCTGGCGTGACCACTGCCCCTTTTGAAGGGAGTTGGTCGTGGCAAGCCTATATTTTGCCGTTCATCGAACAGGATAATGCCTACAGGCAGGCTAAGACCTTTGCTTCATCGGGTGGATCTAACTGGTATTCTTGGTACAACCCAACGGCTGCTCTCAAAGTGAAGCAGTACACATGCCCGGCCGATTCTCGCGGCCCGGTATCCTATCCTGGCCCCCCCAACGGCCTACCTGTCGATCAGGCGTTGACTGGCTACCTCGGCAACTCTGGAACGACTTCTACTGCTCTGAATGGGGTTTTGTTCAGCGGTTCTAAGGTTCGAATCACGGATATAACGGACGGTACTAGCAACACTTTGTTGGTCGGTGAACGTCCGCCAAATTCCAACCTGGAGTATGGCTGGTGGTTTGCTGCCTATGGGTATGATGGTCGTGGAAATGCCGATTGCGTGATGACTTCCAACGATCTAGCGTTGGCGTCTTACTTCCGTAGCTCGTATGGATGTGACACGACGAACGATGCTCTAAAGATCGGCCTCCAGCCCGGAAAGCCAACGGTTGGCTGTGACGCTGCCCACTACTGGAGCTTCCATCCTGGAGGCGGGCTGTTCTTGATGAGCGACGGATCGGTACGCATGATCACCTACAGTGCTAATTCGATTATTCCCGCTCTGTCTACTCGTGCGGGCGGTGAAGTGGTTACACTTAACTGAGTTCGTTGTTTTCGGTTCTACCCGCTCGTGCCTGGTGCGAGCGGGCTTTTTCTTCACATTTCGCTCGTTTTTTAAGGACTTGTGTCATGATGGTTCGCTTCGTGATGGTGGCTCTGATCGTCGCTGTTATCGGCTTACCCGGGTGTTCATCCAACGAGACTCCGGTTCCCGAAGGGTTCAAGGCTCCGCCTCCAGAAGATTCCAAGGTATCAGGCCAACCGAAGGAGAAGGGTAAAGGTCGCCTACCCGCTCCAAGCGGAAAGCCTAATTAAGTTGACCTTTTTCCGCACAAGACAGAGCGGACATCGCCGGGCAATTCGGATACAATTCATTTATCACTGTATCCAACCCGCCCGGCGGAACCTCTACCATGCGTTCGACCGCTCTCCGCTCTCTCCTCTTCGGCCTCTTAGTGGCCTGCGGCTTAGTCGCCGCATTCCGGCCTGGGGCTGATCCGACGTCACTGCTCGTCCTCGAAAAAGGCGACCGTATTTGCGTGATAGGCAATACGCTCGCCGACCGGATGCAACACGATGGCTGGCTCGATACCTTCATCCATGCCCGCTTTCCCAAGCACGATCTCATCTTTCGCCACCTCGGCTATTCCGCAGACGAAATTGATATCCGTCTGCGTTCCGCTCACTTCGGCACTCCCGACCAGTGGCTTTCCGGCGAAGCTACTCCGCCGCGCAATGTGCCCGGAGCCGATGCGAACCGCTTTGAGCTGACCAACACCAAGGCCGACGTGATTTTCGCATTCTTCGGCTACGGCGAATCGTTCGCCGGCAAAGAAGGGCTGCCTGCCTTCAAAACGAGCTTGAGTAACTGGCTTACTTCAACACTCGGGAAAAAGTATAATGGCAAGTCGGCTCCACGCATCGTGCTA
>RGDT01000245.1 GCA_009918525.1 Planctomycetia bacterium | reverse complement strand
CCCGCGCCTGAACCGGGCGTTCGACCGCTTGCTTGGTCATCTCACGCATAAAATACTCGCTGTCTTCATCAATGTTCGCGACCAACCGCGTACACAACGACCCCAGTCGCGCATCCTTGCCGTAGTCCCGCCCCAAGGTTCCAAGAGCTTCGGCCCGTAGAGCACTCTCTTTCAACTTCAACTCTACAGGGTGAAGCACAACCCAAATGAGAGCCTCGACGGCGGCAGGACTTTTGGCTCCCTCGCGGGCCAACGCCATGAACCGCACAGCGAAGGCAGCGGTGTTAGGAAGTTTTGTTTGAATTACGTTCTGTTGTTCCTCGGGCGTGGCCGCCGCGTCAAACGCTTTGCGGAAAACCGCCTGGGCATCGTCATACTCACGAACGAGTCGCCCATAGTTTTGTTCATGAACGTCGGCAGCCAACAGAACTAGAAGTAAGGTAGGTAAGAACATAACGGTCCACGGTTTAAGGAAGGCGAACCAGAGGGTACGGCCGGACACTTTAGGAGCGTAGTTTTTGCTGACGCAAGGTTTCGTCGAGCCAAAGTCGGTGTTGATCACTCAAGGGTGCGGTCGGATCACAGCGATAATCGATCTTCCCAGCAAAGTCACCCTGTTCGTAGGAACGCACGAACACGGTTTGCAGGTCGATCACGGTATCGCGATCATCGGATGCCAAGGGTATGCGAAACCGGGGTAGACGTTTCTGGAGCGAGGCCGTGGTGATCTCATGACGATTCGAGTTCGGCGAACGAATAACAGTGACTGCATAGTCACAGTCGGCCAGAGCATCGCGAGTATTTTCCAGCATGGGTTGTCCGGCAAGTAATAGGTCGATCTCGACCACAGCGGCATGAACATTTTGAGCATCACGGCGAGTAGCGTGGTAGGCGATTCTCCCCTGGTTGTTCCTTTTGTTGATCGGACTAACCACATCAACCAGAACGATCAGTCGGTTATCAGAACGCTGGCGAATTTCGAGATAAGGCTCTGTTTGCGTTTCGCGAAGAATCGACGTGAACAATGCCTGTTCCGATACGTAACTCCTCTGAACGACGCGAGCACGATAACGATCAACCAAAACCGGCAAAAGATACTGGTACAGGCTCAGCACCATCTGGTGTTGAAACGCAGGCCATAGCGTTTCTTGTTCTAAGTAGGGGTCCATCCCGGGCAGAGGACTCGGCATCGACAACTAGCCTCCGCTTGGCGTTAGAGAATCACCGAAAAGGGAGCAAACATTTCCCGGCAATGGATTATAACGCATGGATGCCGAGTTCAACAGCGTGGCGCAAAGTTTTAACCTCTACCCAGAAACCCTTGGACCGTGTAGGATGAGAGAAGAGGCGACCATCCGCCGAGGGCGTTATCGGGTGACAAGGTTCGACCAGATCGAGCATGGCTGTCTTTCGGACGTAGGAGTCCGAAGGAGCCACAATCAGGACAACTACGCGGTTCAACTAGCCGTTGACGACGAAGGCTGGAAAACCCGCGGGCATTTGTTCCTTGTGGCTGATGGCATGGGTGCGCACGCAGTCGGCGAGAAAGCGAGCGAGCAGGCCGCCCATATTATCCCGCATATCTACCAAAAACACGCCACTCAGGGTCCTGTGCCAGGTCTTCGCAAGGCCTTTGTCGAAGCCAACGCCAGCATCCATTCTTGTGGGCAACTCAATCGCGAATTTGAAGGGATGGGCACAACGGGAACTGCCCTCCTCTTACGTCCCGATGGAGCCTGGGTTGGCCACGTCGGTGATAGCCGTTGCTATCGAATTCGTAATGGTATTATCGAGCAGCTGAGCTACGATCACTCGCTCGTCTGGGAATACGCGAGACTCCAACACATTGACCCTGACGAGGTCGAAGACGTTCCAAGCAACGTCATCCACCGCTGTCTGGGTCCCGAACCGCTCGTCCAAGTTGACGTGGAGGGTCCCCACGACATTCAACCCGGCGATGTGTTCTTGCTCTGTAGTGATGGCCTAAGCGGTCCCGTCAGCGACGCCGAAATGGGAGCGGTCGTCAGCGTCCTGCCGCCCGCCGAAGCTTGTCGCTTTCTCGTTGACTTGGCGAACCTCCGTGGGGGGCCGGACAATATCACGGCCATCGTCGTGCGTGTCCTTCGTAGTGCCGAGGCGACACCGAAACCGCCGAGCGCGAAGTCCGCATCCATCCCGTTACCGTGGTGGTCGCTGGCGTTGCTCGCGGGAACACTTTGTGCTGTGGTTGCGGCTGGATTCATCTCTCAGGGATGGACCGCAGCGGCAACGCCGACCCTGGGGTTGGCGGTTTTGTGTGTTGTGGGTGGATTAGTCGGTCTGGGTATACACTACCGCTACGAGCAAACCCGACCGGAAGAAGAAACCCAACGCCCCCCGGCCGTTCCGCATCGCAAGAGAGGCTGTAAAATCGAGAGACCCCTGCTAGACCGGCTTGTCAAAGCACTCAAGACCCTTCAGCAGATGGCCAACGACAACGGGTGGAAGCCCGATTGGTCACAGTACGACGAATCCCAACAAAAGGCGCAAGAACTACTCACATCGGGCGACGTTTCAGGGGCATTCCGCGAATATTGCCGAGCGATGTTACCCCTGACGCGTGCCTTACAGGAAAGCCGAAACAAAGAAGAAGTGTTTCGCCCCGTATGGGACAAAACACGTTAGGTGAATTGGATACGTCGGACAAAAATCGCGTCTAGAAGGATGGAATCGTGAGCTGACGACAGGGGGTGTGTCAACGCCCCGATGAGTTCTCCATCCCCGTCGCTCACGCTTTCAGCTCTGACGGTCAGGGTCTGATCTGCTCTTCCAAACTCTTGAGCCGGCCATCGTTGGGAAAAAGTCGTCTACCGCGTTCGACCCAACGACGAGCCTCCTCCGGTCGGTTTTCGCGTCGCTCCAGTTCCGCACGCAGAGCGTAGGGGCCCGGTTGCTCCGGTTCATCGCGCGACCATGCCTCTAGTAATAGTCGCCCCTCTTCGGCACGCATTTGAGGCAATAACGAAAATAACAGTTCGCGACAGTACCGATCTTGGACAGGGTCCGGCATCAGCAGCCGAACGAAGTTACGATTCGTTTCGTTGGGCGAGACGCGGGGAGAAAACATCCAGCCCATCAGCAAGGGCGGCAGCACCTCGCAGCTATTTCCTCGCGATAGTACCAAACTGGCGGCCCGACTTGCCTCTTTCGACGTGGTGGCGTCAGCTCCCGCTTCGAGAAGGAGTGACAACCAATCCGAAGCTCGGCGATGGAATAGGAATGGAAACAGAGTCGGAGCCTCGGACGCCTCACGAAAGTACCGCCGTGTCTCTCGGCTGTGTTCGAGCATCGCCTTGATATCACCCATGCGACTAGCAGCTGCACCCCGATTGATGGAAATCATCCCCTGCTGAAAGCGGATAAACCCTTCGGGCGATCGTGCTGCCGCCGACTTCAACAGACGTTCGGCCGTGTCGAGTTGTCCAAAAGTCGTATAGAGAAAGGCCAAACCCAAATCGTCTATCTCCTTCAGAACGTGCTGCCACACCGGCAAGCCGACGCCAACCACGGCCGCCATGGGTCCGAAGGCAAACCCGTCTTTTCCTACGGGCTTGAATCCTCCCATCAGTCCGGGGCCGAGTGGACCCGTTTTGGCCGTCACGGCCAAGCCATCAAGCAGACCCGCAACCGTGTCACGATGGGTTGGCGACAACCTGGGCAATAGATCTTCCTTATATCGAGCGAGTTTCTCATCATCCTTCTCAATCGCCGCCATCAGAGCCAACACCAGGGGAACGACTGGCTCCCCTGGAAAAGCGCGTTCCATAAACTGGGCATGGCGTCGAGCCTCGGCGAAACGTCCCGAAAGGGTGTAGCACACCAATAGGCAAGAATTCGCCCGATGATGGAATGGATCAGCCCCAGCAGCGACTACCGCCTCGAAAGCCGTCGTTGCTGCATTTAACCCCACCGCGAGTAGCCCTCGAGCATAAGAAGCATCCACGGCATCCAGACCGGAAGCGAGTGCGGTTTGAACCCGTTCTTTGCCGCGTTTCTGCGATGCCTCGTCGCTGTCCATCAGATCGTAATCGCCCTGTGCGAGGAGCAGTACCGCCCGCTGAGAGGGCGTCAAGTCTTCAGCTTTCGCCAGCCGATCCAGTTCTTCGCGCAGACGAGTCCAACGGTTATTGGGAGTCAGTGTGCGTAATCGCTCCAGTTCCAGGGTGCGGCGATCGTCTGGTGACGACCACTCGACGGCCGAATTATACGCGTTTTCAGCACTTCGCAGATCGCCGCGCTTGAGTGCTGCACGTGCCGAGGAAACCAGACGTTCACGAGCCTCAGTCACGGCCAGGCGTCCGTATTCTTGCGCTTGGTAAGCATTTTGATCAGCAAGGCGACGGTTGGCTTCTGCAGCACGCATCTGCACCCAGGCGAACATCGCGATTCCTGTAGTCACCACGGATAGTAGAGCAATGATCACGCCGGCCCGGATGACGCCCGGATTTTTTCTGCCCCAGCGCACCAGAAGGTCTGTTGATACGGACGACCATGAACGAATCGAGTGCCCCCGTCGAAAGCGTTCGAGATCCTCCTTGAGTTCGCGAGCAGACTCGTACCGCGTAACAGCAACCGGGCGCAGACATTTGCGAACAATCGCCTCCAATTGGCGAGGAATCGGCTGAGGCCGACCGTCTAGCGGGATCACCTGGCCGGCACGAATACGAGCGCGGAGATTCGCCTCACCGGCGTTGTAAGGCTGGCGACCTGTCAGCATCAGGTAGGCAATGCAACCGATGGCATAAATATCGACGGCCGGTGTCACCTCAGGCGTCGCTTGGAAAAGTTCAGGTGGTAGGAAGGCGATAAATCCGCCTTCATATCCTGTCGGAATCGCTTGGTCGCTCGCACCTTGACGACGAGCTAAGCCGAAATCCAAAATTTTGACCCGCTCGATGTCGTCGCCCCCGGAGCTAGGCACAATCAACAAATTTCCGGGGTGTAAATCGCGGTGTACCAACGATTGAGTATGAGCGTGATCTAATGCGTCGGCCAGTTGCACCAACAATTCGACAATCCGAGCGATGCCGTCGGGCCGATCCACGAAAAGCGGTTTGCCCATGAGATACGCATGTAAAGTCTCGCCGGGGGTAATTCCATCGAATCCCGCACGCACACGCCCCGGTATGCACTCCATGACATAATATAAACGCCCACCCACGGCTCCTGCGTCGTAGCCTTGCACAATTGACGGATGCCGTAGATTCAAGGCCGACGCCGCCTCGTGCATAAATGCACCCCGATCATCGGTACTGACCCCTGCCGCCTCCTGAAGAAACTTGATAGCCACGGCTCGGCCGTTGCTCTTTCGCCGAGCGAGGTAGACGATACCAAAGCGGCCCCGGCCCAAAACCACGGGGAAGTCATTGACTGCGCGTTCATACGAATAGCCGGACACTTCCGGCGGCAACGGTTGGGGGACGTTTTGCGACACCAGAGCCTTCAGCCGCGAAGTAGGATCGCAGAGACGTTCCATGCGTTCAGCACATTTTGAACAGGTACGAACATGAGCGGCGGCAGCACTACCCCAGTCGAGTAATTCCTTGTCGGAAGGACAATGGTCGCTCATTATCGCCCCTCCGTTCCGCGTTGGTGTCGGCTCTGCATCCAGTCGCGCAGCACGAAAGCAAATGCATAACGGCTAGTCGGGGTCATGTTGTCATAACACATCGACAGTTGCGCATCCAAAGCGCTAAGCACCCGCCGAGTGATGGGATAGACCTCCGTTTCATGCGTTAAGGCGGGGGGTAATAGATTCGCATAATTCGCGTTGAACTCGGCAAAGACCATTTCCGCGGTAGCCTTCGGTCCCATCTCAGCCATATGGCGGAAGCGGTGCAGATAGCAGATGGTATAGTCGCGAGCCGTAATTCCCTGGTCCCTTTCGGCGGCGAGAAAAGCGCGGCGAGCTTCTTCGAGCGAATCGTCGGAGACTTTCGTTTCCTGTCGAGCGGTCGTCTCGTCCAGAGGGTTGTAGGCCGTTCCCTGGGT